>NZ_CP010868.1:1500000-1713078 GCF_000875775.1 Nitrosopumilus piranensis | reverse complement strand
ATTATCTGCTTATACATTCCCAGATACTGATGGTGATGGAATTGAAGATAGATGGGATGCATGTATTGATGAGCCAGAAAACTTTAATGGATTTTTAGACACTGACGGCTGCCCTGAAACTATGGGTACTACTGCTGGTGATATGATTGATACTGATTATGATGGAATTGCTGATCATTTAGATCAATGCCCAACAATTGCTGAAAGATACAACAAATTCCAAGACGAAGACGGCTGTCCAGATAGTATAATTCATCAAGCAATTGGTGATTCAGACGGTGATGGTATTCCTGATGATGTAGATGAATGTCCTACTGCCAAAGAGACTTATAATAAATTCAAAGACTTTGATGGTTGTCCTGATTTTGTTGCTGATAACAAAATTTCAGCTGATTCTGACGGTGATGGAATTGTTGATTATCTAGACTTATGTCCAACACGACCTGAAACTTATAATGGATTCCAAGACCTAGATGGCTGTCCAGATAATTCTGTTTCTAAACTTGACTCCGACATGGATGGAATTTTAGATGTATCTGATGTATGTCCACTAGAAGCTGAAACATATAACAAATTCCAAGACCTAGATGGCTGCCCTGACTCTACTGATTCTGCAAAATATGATTATACATTCCCTGATACTGATGGTGATGGAATTGAAGATAGATGGGATGCATGTATTGATGAACCTGAAAATTATAACGGTAATTTAGATTGGGACGGCTGCCCTGATATATTAGGTGCAGAATCTACAACTCCAGTTTATGCAGATTCTGACGGTGATGGCTATCCAGATGCAGTTGATTCTTGTCCAACAAAACCTGAAACTTGGAATAAATATCTAGATAAAGATGGTTGTCCAGATATTGCCCCAGAACAGCAAAGATTTGTTCATGATAATGATCTAGATGATATCATTAATGATGAAGATTTGTGTCCAGATGATCCTGAAGATTATGATGGTGACAGAGACACTGACGGCTGCCCTGATCCATAACTTTTCTTACATTGATCTGTAATACTTTAGAAGAATCTATTTAACGTGAGACTTAATAAATACTTGATAATAGCGGAGTCAGGGATACAATGAAACAACACTTTCTTTTAGGATTTTTACTTTTACTCACACTAACTATAGGGATGTCTCCAAGCGTTTATGCAAATAAGGCAATTGATTCAGACGGTGATGGTGTACCAAACGATGTTGATTTTTGTCCTCATCTGCTAGAGGATTATGATCCTCAATATGGTAATAATATAGATGGATGTCCTGCAGATTTTGTCCCTTGGTATGATTCAGATTATGATGGTATCCAAGATCATATTGATAACTGTCCTACTGTAAGGGAAACTTACAACAAATTCCAAGATGACGACGGCTGCCCTGACTTATCTCCTGATGGTGGAAAAGGACTAATTGATTCAGATTATGATGGATATCCTGATTATCTAGATTTATGTCCATCACAGCCTGAAACATTTAACGAAATTGATGACACTGACGGCTGCCCTGACGATGAATTAAATTTACTAGATCGTGATAGAGACGGAATTTCTGATAAAAAAGATTCATGTCCACTAGAAGCTGAAACTTACAATCAATTCCAAGATGAAGACGGCTGCCCTGATTTTGTTGACTCTACATTATCTGCTTACACATTCCCTGATACTGATGGTGATGGAATAGATGATAGATGGGATCAATGTCTAAACGAGCCTGAAAATCATAATGGATTCCAAGATGAGGATGGATGCATAGATGTTCTAGGTGCACACTCTGACGGCTTTATTGATTCTGATTATGATAGTATTGGTGATGATGTTGATGCTTGTCCACTAGAACGTGAAAACTATAACAAATTCCAAGATGACGACGGCTGCCCTGATGTTTTACAATTGCAAATTACTGGTGATTCAGACGGTGATGGAATACTAAATTCATTTGATGAATGTCCGTATCAACCTGAAACTTATAATCAATTCCAAGACACTGACGGCTGCCCTGACTCTTTACTTGACAATAGATATTCTTCTGATTCAGATGGTGATGGAATAATTGATAATCTAGACATATGTCCAAATCGCCCTGAAACTTTTAATGGGTTCCAAGACACTGACGGCTGCCCTGATAATTCTGTATCTACACTTGATTCCGACATGGATGGAATTCCTAATGTTTCAGATTCATGTCCGCTAGAACCTGAAACCTATAATAAATTCCAAGACACTGACGGCTGCCCTGACTCTGTTGACTCTACACTATCCGGTTATGCATTTCCTGATACTGATGGTGATGGAATTGACGATAGATGGGATGCATGTATTGATGAGCCAGAAAATTATAACGGTAATTTAGATTGGGACGGCTGCCCTGACACTCTAGGAATTTCAAAATCTGCATTATCTGATATTGACTATGATGGAATTCCTGATGAAGTGGATTTATGTCCTACAATTGGTGAGCGATATAATGGCTTCCAAGATGACGACGGCTGCCCTGACACTATACCTTATGATTCATTTGCAGATTCAGATGGTGACGGAATTCCCAACAATGTAGATCAGTGTCCTCAAAGTAAAGAGACTTACAACAAGTTCCAAGATGACGACGGCTGCCCTGATTCTTTACTTGACAATAGATATTCTTCTGATTCAGATGGTGATGGAATAATTGATAATCTAGACATATGTCCAAATCGCCCTGAAACTTACAATGGATTTCAAGATGAAGACGGTTGCCCAGACAAATCTGTTTCAAAACTTGATTCCGACATGGATGGAATTTTAGATGTATCTGATACATGCCCATTAGAACCTGAAATTTATAATTATTATCAAGACACTGACGGCTGCCCAGATTCTGCAGGTAGCATGGCCTCTTCCTATTCTTTTCCGGATACCGACGGTGATGGAATCGATGATAGATGGGATTCATGTCTTGATGAACAAGAGAACTTTAATGGATACCTAGACTGGGACGGTTGCCCAGATAAATTAGCTGCAGAATCAACCACTCCTACAAGATATGATTCAGACGGTGATGGATTTTATGACGGAATTGACTCTTGTCCAACAAATCCTGAGACTTGGAATAAATACAATGATGATGATGGATGTCCAGATATTGCCCCAGAACAGCAAAGATTTGTTCATGATAATGATCTAGATGAAATCATTAATGATGAAGATTTGTGTCCAGACGATCCTGAAGATTATGATGGTGACAGAGACACTGACGGTTGTCCAGATAACTAATTTTTGAAATAGTAAATATATTCAAATTATTTAGTTTGTTTATGCTTCCAAAATTTTCTAGTAGAGCATTTTTAGCTCCAATGGCAGGAGTAAGTGATCCTGCATTAAGATTGCAATGCAAAAAAATGGGTGCTGGGTTAGTTGTAACTGAATTTACTAGTATTCATAGTATAATTGCAAAAGAAAAACAATTCAAAGAAAACATGAAAACTATTCAAGAATTTATTGAATTTTCAGAGCAAGAGCGACCTATATCGGTTCAATTATTTGGATCTGATCTTTTTGCACTAGAAAAAGCTGCAACAATAGTAGAACCATATTTTGATATTATTGATTATAACATGGGATGCCCTGCACCACATATCACACAACAAATGGCTGGTGGTGCACTATTACAAGAAGTTAATCTAACTCAACAAATTTTCAAAACTCTGGTTAGTGCTGTAAAAAAACCTGTAACTTTGAAGATCCGTTCTGGTGTTACAGAAGCAAGTAAATTTCTTTTTAGAGAAATTGCAGAAATTGCAGAAGATGAAGGCATTCAAATGATTACATTTCATCCTAGAACTGTAAGTCAAGGATACTCTGGTAATGCAGATTGGAAATTAATTAAAGAACTAAAAGAAATATCTAATATTCCTATAGTTGGAAATGGTGATATTTCCACTCCTGAAGATGCCAAAACAATGCTTGATGAGACAAATTGTGATTATGTTATGATTGGACGTGGTGCTATGGGTAATCCTTTCTTGTTTGAGCAAATCAATGATTATCTTGAGACTAATTCATACAAAGAATACTCTTTTCAAGATAGATTGGATTCTTTTTTTGATTATCTGCGTTTGACTAGTCAATACAAAATCAAGTTCTCCAATATCAAAAGTCAAGCGATGCGATTTACAAAAGGAATGAAAGGTGGTTCTAAATTACGTTCTAAAATTACTTTTTCAAAAAATCTTGAAGAACTAGAAAAGATAATGAAAGAAGCATATTTCTTATCTTAAATTTATTTTTAAATTTAAACATTTTCTTTACAGATGTTTATGGTTTTACCTAAAATAATGTTGAATTTTTAAGTAAATCGGACTATTCTTATATATTTCAAGATGGCATTTTAATTATGAAAATAGGAGTTGAATCATAATTGGCAACAGCTTATGTTCTCATAAACTGTGAGCTAGGTTCTGAAGAATCTGTAATATCAGAACTAAAATCTATTGAAGGTGTTGTTGAAGTCCATGGCACATTTGGTGCATATGACATATTAGCAAAAGTTGAGTCTGGCCAAGTAGAAGCATTACGAGAAACCATTACCTGGAAGATCAGAAAAATTCCAAAAATCAGATCAACTTTGACTCTAATGGGAATTGAAGGACAGCAATAACTTCAAAATCCTTTGCTTTTATACTTAGTTTGCAATAAGTTGCTATCCCTTCAAAAAACATGTCCTCCAAAAGGATACCTCCTGAGAGGAATATTTCCTCTCAGCAGCTTATTTAGAAATAATCTTTGTAATGAATTTTATAAAATAAAATGATTAGAGGGCCTCTGAACCCGTCTTTTTAGATGCTATATTTAGAGCACTTTCTACGTTGGTGACTGTAATTATTCCGTCTCCCCCCTTTCCTGTAAAAGCTGAATCAGCTATTGCTGACGTTACTTTCTCTACGTCTGAGTCATCTACTATTGTTATTATTGTTGCAACTTTGTTGTGTTCTGCTGTAAATGAACCCGTACCTCTTCCTGATCTGATTTCTTGTCTTTTTCCAGAACCTCTACCCTTTCCTTCTGACATGGTAAATCCTCCGACTAAATCTTTTATTGCATCAGAAACTGTACCGGCCTTGTCTGCTTGAACTGTTGCCTCGATTCGTTTCATTTTCATTTGATTTTCTACTATTGTTTAAAAAAGATCATATGTTTTTTTTAGAGTTTTATGATACATTGTTGGTTATTTCATAATCCTCTGGGCTTTTTTAGTATACAAAAGAAGGAAAATTATGAAAAGTGATGAAAAAAGATCTCAAAGACTCAACTATCTCCTAAAATGTTATTTGAGCAATCCTCAAGAGGGTGCCCTTTATTTGCGGGCAAAACAGATGGGGGTTTCTGATTCTACTGCTAAAGACTATATTCGAACTGTTATTATTCAAGCCCATAAAATTTACTCAAAATAGTCCTAAACCCACCTATCTAGATGAAATACTGAAACTCAAAGAAATCATTCGAAATCTTAAACAAGGAATTCATAAATAATCATTATAGGAGAAAATATTCGTGACTGACCAATTATTAGATGATGTAAAGGCCCTTTTGGAAAAAGATTTTGGTGATGATAGAATTCTTAAACAAATTCGTCGTGCTTGTGAAAATAATGAAGTCATTAGTAATTTTGAACGAAATTATGTTAAAAAACTAGCAGAAAAATATCTTGGAAGAAAATCTGAGATTACTGCACCTGTTGAAAAACCTGTAGTTCCAGATGTCATCCTACCTGAAACCCCATCTGTTCAAAAAATTCAAACAATTCAATCACCTCCTCCTAAAACTTTCTCTACTTCAAAAAATTCAAAGATAATGTTAGGTATTGGTGGACTAGCTTTAGTAGTAATAATTGCAGTTGCAGTATCATTTGGTGGAATCTTGGATGTAACTAGAGATGGAACTCCAGATGTTGTAAAGACACCAACTAATACAGTTGCAGATTCTCTTACAATTCAAACTGACTTTTCATCTTATAGTACCAAAGATATTATTTCGATTAATGGGATCTCAGATACTACTGGTTCTGTAAACTTGTCTATAGAAAATCAAAATGGTGAACTTATTTGGTCAGAACAACTTTCTCTAAAAAGTGATGGACGATATTCTACACTTGCAATTGCTGGAGGTTCGGGATGGGAAAATTCTGGTACTTATACCATAAAAGTAGATAATGGTGTAGAAACAAAGTCTAGTGAATTTTCATTTACTAAATAATTCTCTCAAACTCTTTCCAATGTGAATCAATAATACCTCTTAATTTTTCTACACTGATCTCTTCCATGTATTCGCGATAAACTATGAACTTATTTTGGCGATTCGAATCATTACTATAGATATCACTAGTGTTCTTTGGTATTGCATTTGATTTCCAATGATTCATTTCAAAAACCCATACTGTTGCATCAGGATTTGAGAAATCAATATCGTCACATCCTATAATGTATAGATAGCATTTTGCAGATTGGTTAAGTTTTTCATGTAATTTCTCATAAGCAATCATCTGGCCTTTTGCAATGTTTATCTTATCATTGTGAAATCCCTTGAATTCTAAAATAATAAAACCTCCTTTGTGCTCAATTAACCAATCAATGTCTGTTCCTCCTGAGGCTATCATTCCGTGTACAATAAGATCTCCTAAGACCTCTCTTCCACGGGTAAATTCTGATTCATCAAAAATCTGATACTTTGCTTTTTGGCTTTTACGAATTATTTGAGGTTTGTACTCATTATGAGTAGCCTTGTTTTTTTCATAAATGGTATCAATCAAATCGCTGGTATCATTGGCCATAAATTTTTGAACAAAAAACCAAATGATAAAAGAGTTTGTAAAATTTAGTAAAGTTATTCTATTTTTATGGCTTATCTGGATAGAAACTCTCCGCCTGCACCTTTGTACAAGATAAAATATTCATCAGGATTCTTTCTTTCTTTTTTAGCATTTAGTGCATCTTGATACATTTCAAAATGTTCTACAAGATACAATTGGTTTCCAGGCTCTGAAAAATAATCAATCCCAATCAAATCAAATCCGTTATCTGGAGTTAGTCTCTTCTTTTCTTCAGCAAAATTATCTTCAGTCAATCTTTTTGTAAAATCTATTGATCATAAATCATTAGATTTTTTTCTTCTAAGACTGAATGTAGGTTGTGAACAGAACGATACACGTCTGATTCTTTTTTGGCTCCAGTACAAACCAATTTACCTGATGCAAACAACAAGATTACAGTTTTTGGATCAAGCATTCTATGAATAAGACCTGGAAATTGTTCAGGTTCATACATACTTCTAGGTAGTGTTCTTGCAGCCTTTTCTAGATGTATTTTGCCACCAAGATTAATAGCTGCTACAATATTTTGTACAGTAATTACTGCATCTTTTTTAATTTTGATTTTTCCTTTTCTCAATTTTTGAACAACTGTGTTTACTGCCTTGATTGCCATCTCTTCAGATTTTGCTCCAGTACATACCATCTTTCCTGTTCTAAAAATCAAAGTTGCAGTTCTGGGGCTCTTTAATCTAAAAACTAATCCTGGAAATTGTTCAGGATGATATTCAGTATCTGGAAATTTTTCTGTAATTTCATTAAGGTCAATTTTTTGATCAACTGATGCAGATGCTACAACATTTTCAACGCTGACAATAGGTTTTGTTTGAGGCATAACGAGGGACTTTAAATAGGTCCTTTATATATACTAGTCAAATTTTTTGGGAAAATTTGGGTTTACTCAATGGTGACCAATCCACTGGTATCTATATTCCTCATCTATAATGTCTGAAACAATCTCTTTGTTTTTGATTTTTGTTTTAGGTAATTCCACATCAAACAATCCTAATCGTCCTTTGTACGGGATGGGGATTCGAAATGGTTTTGCATTTTTTAGCAAAAAGCCATAAGATCTATAGTGAAAATTTTTTGAAGCAAAATGAAATTTTTGATCTAACTTGACTTGGTTTTGCGAATCATAATTTTTTACGTCATAAATTTCCACTTTCCCAACAATTGCACCTGTGACAAATTTTTTGTCAATCTTTAATCTTTTACAATCCTCTTTTCTGATTTTTAATGGGGAATGTATCAGTAATTCTCCACGAAAATTTGTATTCCATTTACGTAACTCGATTGTCTTTTTACCTAAAATAATTAAATCAGCAAATGGTTGTGATACTGAAAGACATTTCAAATTATTCTCTAGCTACCTGAATGTATTCTCCAGGATTCTTGCCTCTTCCTTCAGGCAGATTTGTTATTCCTCCATTCAAACTTTGAGTAACTATTCCCTTACTTGCTAATACCTGTGCAGTCATAAGTGATGTATTTCCTGCCATACACACTAGTAATGATTTTCCTTTGGAACCTTGCAACTCTCTACTAATCTCTTCAGGAACTTGTTGAGTTGATAACAAATTGTTGATAGTAGATGCTTTTTGTACAGTAATTTTTGATTTATCCACCCCTAATGATTTTGCAATCATCTCAATTCCTTCTTCTTTAGGTGTGTATTGTGTATGAACCCAAATAATATTATCGTAATCTTCTGCAACAGCTACTGCATCTTCTAATGATACTTTTATTGGGGGTTTATCTTGTGAAATTTGCTCAAAGTTTTTTCTATATTTTTCAATTCCATCAGCTACCATAACTACTGCTTTTTTGATTTCTCCTTTGTATGCCATCTCTAAGGCGGCAAATAGCTCTAATGCACTACTCTCACCAATGTCGTGTCCTTTGTCTACCATAAACTTGAGAAGTAATTTTACATTCTCAAAATCAACTTCGTGTTCTGTATATAATTCAGGATTGTATAGTGTCAAACCCTCTGCCTTTGATTTTGTTCTAATTCCTGCGACATCTTGGCCTAATGGTGGAAAAACAACGTGAACTGCTTTTTTGTTGTATTTCTCAGACATGTATTTGCTTAGACCTCCTGACGTTCCACCTGTTCCAAATGAACAAAAGAGTACATAGTCTTCTAATGAATCCCCAACTTCATGTAACTGCTGATCAATTTCAGGTGCAGTGACTGTATTGTGAATGTCAATGTTTAATTCATTATCGTATTGTTTTGGACAAAACATGTTGTAAATCTCTGCCAAGAATCTTGCTAAATTGATAATGTCTTGTTTTGCTAGTAATGCTTCAATCTCTCCAAGATTTTTGTCAAACAGTTGAGGATCAAATCCCATCTCTGTTAATTGTGAACGAATATTTGCAGCAGTTGCTTTTGCAGCCATTTCATCTGCTTTGTTTTCCATTCCAGGAGCTGGACAAATATCCATATCTAAATCCATAATTTTGATATTTTCATTTCTTAATTCTTTGAATACCCCTTCTTGCAGTTTTCTTGAAACAAGTGCAACTACTGTTACTCCAAGTTTTGATAAGAGACCTAATGCAATTCCAAAGTTGCCCGAAGTGGCCTCAATTACTACTCTCTTTCCATTACATTTTCCACTTTTGATTGCCTCATGGATAATGTGTGATGCTGCTCTTACCTTGATAGAGCCACTAAGCAATTCTGAATCAAACTTTCCATAAATTTTGAAATCTTTGTCATCGAGATTTAGTTTAAAGACGCTTTTGGCACATTCTTTCAAGTCTGCAGTTAGATCTACCAGTGGTGTTGCATTTACAATCTTATCTCCTTCTTTGTGTGGAATCTTACTCCATACTTGGTCTTCAAATTTTTGTAATAATTTGGGATCATAATTTTGATTTTCTGACAATTTCTAAACCTCTTAATTTTTTCTCAATAAAATATCTATAGAAAATTAGTTCAGCCTATTTTCAACTTAGATATCTAAAATTTTGATGACCTTGTTTGGAATGTCTCTTAGACGGCTTACTGCCATAGTTTTTTCATATCCTAAATGTCTTAGATTATTTGCAATAGTTGTAGCCCTTACTGTATTTGGACCAAGGCCTAGGGCTGCCATGCTTATGCCTAATCCCTTTAGTGATTTTGTCATGTTTCTAACTGCGTCTGGGTCTGATGGTTCTCCATCAGTCAATGTCAGGAAAATATCTGGTCTCTTTGATTGCAAAACTGGAAACATTTTGTCATATACTTCTGCTAGAGGTGTTGAGCCATTTGCAACAATTTGAGCTAATCTCTTTGCAGTAACATTGTTCCATTTCATGTTGTCTGGTTTTATGGACCAACATACTACTGATCTGTTTTCTGTACTAAATGCATAAACTGCAAATTTTACTTTTAGATACGCTAGCACTTCGCAAAGTGCTAGTGTTGCTTTTTTGTACTCAATTGCATCTGAAGAAATACTTGATGAATGATCCAATAATATGACAATTTTAGTTTTAATTGATTTTTTTATGTCTGTAAAGAATGGTTCATTTCCTTCTATGTAATTCTCCTCATCAAATTCATCTCCTGAACTCAAATGTTGTTCTTTCCAACCTGTTTTCCATTCTTTGAATTTTGTTTTTAATCCATTTATCAAACTCATATCATAAATGGTTGTTTCATCAACATTTCTTGTGGACGGCGTTTGAATTCCTATTGCTTCAGGCATTAGTCCTTTATTTTCTGTTTTTTTATCTTCATCTAACAAAACGTTGTATTCATCAATCACATTATCTCCTCTCAATATTGCAGAAGGATCAACTGAACCAAAATCACTCTCTTTATTTTTAGAAACTATCTTTAGAACTCTCAATAACTCTTCTTCTGATAATGGCATTCCTACTTTCATAAATGGTAATGATACAGGAATTGTTAGAAGCGAATCAATTTCAAGAATATTGATAATCTCACTTACATTTTTTTCAAGCCATTCTGTATCAAAATTTTCTTTTATAGTCTTGTCAACAATTTTTTTAGCAAATGTATCTGCCCTCTTTATTTTTTCAAAATGACTAGATTGTATTTCCCCTTTGATTGCGCCAAACATAAAGTATTGATAAAATGCCTCAACTATCCTCGCTTTTCCATAAACTGTGTGCAATTGGGGCCTGGAAACAAGCATGTAGGCATAATTGAAGATAATTTCATTATCCATTCCTCTCCACACTTTTCTGCCTAATTCCTCAATTCGTCTGGTTTCCATTGTGTTTAGAATGAAGCCAAATGCATGATCATTGCTGAGAATTTTTTTACAAAACTTTATTCTCATTGCCTCATACCACAACGACGTTCTAAATTGCCTATATTTTTGAAAATCACTTCCAATTCTTTTTTCTAGTGGGGTTAAGATTACTTTATTTTCATTTAGTCTTGTTTTTGTTTCAACCTTATCTGAAATTTCTACGAAAATATTGTCTCTCTCAGACCATCGTCTTACAAGAAATGTGGCAATTTCTACTATTGATTCGTTTTGAAGCTTGACTGATTGCATTTAATTTCCAAACATAGAGGTAATGATGTCACTAACTTTTTGATATTCTATATCTCCCCATTGTGTGTAAACATTACCAAAAACAAAATTGGCCGCTTCCTTTGGAGACATCCCACCATCTAGTAATTTTGCAAAAGCAATTGTCTCTCTTAGACTTGGGGAATAAAACAATTCTTCAACGGCTGCTGCTTGTCTTAATGTGTTAGCTAGTTTAATTGCTTGAATTATTTCTGAATCATGTTCTCCAGATACATGTTTTTTCACTATCTCTAATTCTATTTTTTCAGGTGGGTATTCTAGTCTTATTCTAACTGGAAATCTACTCAAAAGTTGTGGCGGTAGTTCTTTTGTTCCACTATGTGTTAATGGATTAATTGTAGCAACAACAAACCACTCTTTTTTTGCTTTTACAATTTCCCCTGTAGCTTCCTTTAATACAATTTGTCGTCTGTCATCTAATGCTTCATCTAATCTCAACAAAACATCTGCTTCTGCAGAATTAATTTCATCCAAGTACAATATGCTTCCTTCTCTCATTGATTTTATCAAAAGCCCTTCATCAAAACTTACGGTTCCATCTGTGAGTGTTTTGGTTCCAACCAAATGACTCTCTCTTGTTCTGAGACTAAAATTTATTGATTCTAAATTGGTTTCCTTGCTTTTTGCAAAATCCCTAACTAGTGATGTCTTTCCTGTACCCTTTGGCCCTATAATGAGGACAAAAAGACCTGCATCATATGCCTTGTTGAGAGTTTGAATTGAATTATTCCAATCAAGATATTGAACTTCCTCCAAAGTATGTTTTCATTGATTTCAACAATATTTATTGTTAGATCTATTTTCCAAATGCTTCTACTTTTGTAAATGCTGCATCAAGTCTTTGATGAAGTGTTTTATTCCATTCATCAAAACCAGATGGATCTTTTGGATAATTATAATAGTGCTCTACTAACCATTGGTTTTCTTTTGATGTGTATCTTAATCCGTCTGCAACTGTCTTATTCATTGCACCTCTAATTATCATTCCAATTTTTCCTAATCCTGAAAAGTCTGGATGCTCACCTTTGCTGATTGACTCAACATCAAGGTTTCCCAAAAAGTGTTTCATACCATAACTAATTTGCTCATTTGACATCTGTTGAACTAGTCTTCTAAACAATTCTAGACCTGCAGTTTTGTATCCATATTCTTTGATGAAATCTAAATTATACTGCCATAAACTTGCTTCTGAAACATCATTTGCCTCTAGTGCTGCTGCTACATTTTTCCCTAAAATAGTTCCTGCAATTAGTGCTGGACCAATTCCTCCTGCATCAATTGGTTTTGGCATCCATGCAGAATCTCCAACCATCATGTATCCTGCAGAAACCATGCAATCATTTTGTCTTCTAACTGAAACTTGGAAGATTCCAGAATTATTGTTAATGTCTTCAGGATCCTCCGAAAGTTTTGGATTTTTAATGACGGTATTTCTATTCAGATACTCTTTCATTAAAGACTCTACATTGTCTTTTTTGTCCAGTCGTTTGTTCCTTCTTTCTAAAAGTGATTTTTCAACTCCTAAACCTATATTGACTTTGTTTTCTGCTTTAGGAAATACCCATCCATATCCACCTGGTGCTATATCTTGGTCTAAATGAATAATACAGTAATCAGGATCAAATTCCGTTAGATCTTTTTGTCCTGGTTCAAAATACATAATGTATCTGCCAGTAGATTCCAAATCTCGTCTATCGATTCTTTTTTCTACCTTCGTTGAATTTTTTAATCCATTTCTGAGCATGGAAGTTACTCCGGTAGCATCAATGACAATTTTTGCCGTTTTCTTAAATGGTTGCTTTGTTTTGTTATCTAATCCTTGAACTCCAACAACTTGTTGTCCATCATAAATTAGACCTGTAAGATTAATTTCATATTCAAAATCAATTCCAGCTTTCTTACATCTTTCGTTTTGAATCTCTGGAAGTTTTTGACGATTTAACATGTATCCTGCACCATCAAATGGGATTGCAGTTTCCTTATCTGGCGAAAATGCCATGACTCCTTTTACGTCGTGTTCAATCTCTGGTCTGGTCCATTGCACCTTGATTCTCTCTGCCATAAAGTCCACTGCCTCTTTTGAGCAAGCGTCTCCACATACCCACCCAGCAAGTGATTTTCTACCTGGCAAAAACTCTGCATTTCTATCAACAACTAAAATTTTGGAATTTTGATTTGTATAATGGGAAATAGCTTGTGCTGTAATTGTACCTGCAAGACCTCCGCCTGCAATTATTACATCATAATCTGCCAACGATAAGAGGTCCGTCTATCCGTATTTAAAATAATACCATGAAATTGTCTAAGGAATAGTATGTTTTTGATTTGTGATCGATTCAAAATTTGGGGTCGGTTCGTCGCGGCGTCTTCAAAGCTTTCGCTCAGACTGGAGCGGCTGTTATCTCCTCATTCCCAAATTGTATTGTGGTTTTATTCTATTTAATCTAGTTGGCAATTTGAAAAATTTCAGTAAATGTTTTGATAGTATTTTTTTTATTGTAAATGGGTGTATGAATTTTTATTTTTATTGTGTCTTTTTCACTTACAGTGATATTACCTTTCACTAATTCCTGCTTGTCTAATCTCATATGAAATCTTGAATCAACTGTTCTCTCTTCAATGTCGTTGATTAATTCATCAATTTGCTCAGATGGTAATAGTTCTACCAATTTTTTTATAAAATTTAGAGCCTGTTTTTTGATAATTTTTGCATTAAGCAACATTATTGGATTATCAAAATGGCCTGCTGTCTCATTAATGGTAAAATCATCTTCTTTAAGTTCTAACACTTCAAAAGCTTGGAAAATTTTTGAAATATCTTCTGTAGCATGAATTATTACATCAATTGTAATCTCTATCTTGTCACTCATGATATACTAAAATAATGTTTGACTGTTTATGCTTCAAGCAAAACTGTTTCTTTCTCAGCAGTTCTGATGAGTTTTACTTTTTCAAGCCCTACATGTCTTACTCTAATTACTTTCTTGAATGCTGCCATAATGTCTGAATTGATCTTACTATAACATGTGGCTTGAACAAATTGCTCAATTGTCATGTCTGGTACTTGCTTGTTAATTACATCTCTTGCAATTAATCTAAGTGCGTGTTTTCTAGATGTGTTAAGTTGTCTATGGGTTAGTGCAATTACTTTAATTCTAAAGATGTATCCATCTTTTGTCTTTACATCAATAATGAAATTAATCTTTGATGAACCACGTCTTACTAAACTGCGCAAGAATTCTTTTGAATACTCAAATCTCTTGAAAATTGTTGATGCTTTGTCTCCATCAACTTTGTTAATTTGGAAATAGATTTTGTATTGATGTTGTGAAGGATCCCCTTTTAGAATATCATATAGTGTAACTTCTAAAACTCGACCTGCAGCATTTTCATCATCGGTAATTGGAACATATGCAATTGGTACATTGTTAAATGAATCTGGGGCATTAACAGTAACCCAGCGTTTTTCTCGCCACTTGTCTTTTACTCTGCCTTTTCTACGTGCCAATTATTATCGACCTTTAAACCCAAAATATAAGGGTATGTCACTAGATCTCTTTCTGATTTCCCATGTAACTCTGTAAAACATGAGGGATTTTGATATGTCCATCTTTTGTCTGAAAATTCTCCATTATTGATACTAGTATTCTGGTTGTGGCCACTAGTGTACTGTTTAGTGTATGCAAGTATTGTGTATCTTCATTTGTTTTGTCTCTAAATCTGATCTTCAATCTTCTTGCTTGGTAATCTAAACAGTTTGAGCATGACACAATCTCTCTATAGGAATTTTGTCCTGCCATCCATGCTTCAATATCATATGTTTTAGCTGAAATTTTCCCCATATCTCCAGTTGACAACAGCATAACTCTGTGTGGGATTTCTAATTTTTGATAAAACTCTTCAGCCACTGCTAGCATTTTTTCATGCTCGCTCCATGAGTCCTCTGGTCTTGAGAAGACAAATTGTTCAATTTTATCAAACTGGTGAACTCTGAAAATTCCTTTTTGATCTCTTCCATGTGCCCCTGCCTCTTTTCTAAAACATGGGCTTACTCCAGCATATCTAATAGGGAGATCTTTTCCTTCTATGATCTCCTTTGAGTGCATTGCTGCCATGGCGTGTTCTGATGTTCCAATCATGTAAAGATCCTCTTCTTCGACTTTGTAGATTACCTCTTCAAAATCATCTGCAATTACTGCCCCCTCCATTGATTCACGATTAATCATGTATGGTGGCTGCACAAGAGAATATTCTTTCTGTGCAAGAAAATCTAAAGCAAAATGGATTAATGATTGGTTTAGTCTTACCAAATCATTTTTCAGATAATAAAATCTAGCACCTGCTACTTTGGCAGCTCTCTCTAAATCAACTAAATCCAAATTTTCAGACATGTCTATGTGATCATTTATCTTAAAATCAAATTTTGGAATCTCGCCCCACTTTCTAACTTCTTTGTTAGCAGTATCATCTGCCCCCACTGGAACCGATTCATGAACAAGATTTGGAATTGTTAATGCCAACTTTGAATACTTGTTTTTAATATCTTCTTGTTGTGATTCTAGTTTTTCTAAATCCGATGAAACTTGAACCATCTCATTTAAAATCTGAGTTGTGTTTTCACCTGCTTTTTTCTTCTGAGCTATTTGAATTCCTATTTGATTTTTCTTTTTTCTTAGTTCATCTGTTTTTATGATAAATTCTCGCCTTTTTTGATCTGCCTCAATTAATCCATCTAAATCAAAATCTACTGCCCTTGACTTGAGCATATCTCTGATAATCTGTGGTTTTTCTTTGATTATTTTGGGATCTAACATTATTCGATCACCTTTAGTGCAACTTGAACATGTTCTAACACTTCATCTATGGTTCCAATTAGCTGTTTCATGTTCTTCTTACTTTCGAAATTAAAAACTAGTTTGTTATCAACATTTTCAACATAAAGACTCAATCCTTCTGGAAAGTCCACATTATCTGGCTCTAGTGCTTTTTTGACAGTTTCTGCCTTTTCTTTTGAAATATTATTGAGAACTACCTGCACTTGACACGTTAACGACATTTACTTCTAAATAATTGAGAAAGTCATCCAATTTGTCTTTAGTTATTTTTGCTCCAGCAGCTGCATCATGACCTCCTCCTATTCCGTCAAATTTCTCAGCACCTGTCCTCATCAGTTCACTTAGATTGATATCTGATTTGCATCCAAATGATTTTCTTGATGAGAATTTGATCGTATTTTCTTCTCCCTTTGTTCTCAAAATTACAATTTTTCCTGAATTCTTTGGAGCACCTGCAATTAGGGATGAAATTGTTCCTGTCATAGTTTCAGGGACAATATCTTCACCATTTACCATAACACATGTCTCACTTTCTGATATCCTCCATCTCTCATTTGATAAAATATTCATGTATTCTCTAATCATCTTTCTATAATCTGTCAAAATGGTTTCTCCTTCTCTTAGGATCTTGTTTCTATCCCCCATACAGATTGCCATTCCAACCCCAGAACGATTGATTCTTCCACAAGAGTTTAGCATAGTTGAAAATTCTCTACCATCTCTCAGAAAACTCCTTTTGTCTTCTCTTGGAAATGTGTATGTGTATCCAATTAATTCTGACATTATTTCAGTAGCGTTTTTTCCAGATGTGAACTTTGTAATTGATTCAATGACTAGTCTCTTTTCTTCTTCATTTAATTCTGCAGGAACTCTCCACCTACCTCCATCTTTTAGCTGGATTCCAGATGAATTTAGAAGTGAAAGACAAGCATCTCTATTCCATGTTAATCCTTCAATAAATGGCTGTGATGTAAAAGCAAGGGCGTCTGGAAGGGATCTTGTTTCTCTTCCAACCAATAATAGGTCTAAATCCATCTCCACTAATCCTTGCCCTTCTGCAGTATTGGCAATTTCAAAATTCTTTCCTGTAAATGATTTTCTCTCTCCCTGATCTTGTCTATCTCCTAATGCCGAAACAACTGCTATGGATGACAAATCAGAGTTCTTTTCATCTAGTGCCATGGATGCAAGATATGCCATGCCACCTGCACAAATTTCCTTTCCGCCATCAATTCCATATTTCCATGCATTAATGACATTTTGATTATCTATCTCTTCATCTGGAATCTGATGATGATCTAGTACAATCCAATTATCTCCTAATGTCTCATTGAGGTTCTTTGCAAAACCTCCTCCTAGATCTGTTACTATGTGGAAATCTCTAGAATCTGTTTTAAAAGATTCTACAACATTTTTGCTAAATTCCTTTGATGTTCTAACAGTACAATTTGCCCCTTCTCTGATTAGGGCTTTGGTAATAATACTTCCAGATGTTAATCCATCACAATCAATATGGGTTGTAACAAAAATTGATTTTTTTGATCTTATACAATCTGAAACTCTATCTTTGAAAAACGAAAGTGACTCATCAAGTGATTTTGTCATTACTCTAATTGAGCTACCACGGATTTATATTTCCAGGTTGCTGGGATTCTGCCAATCTTTTTGTAATACACTGATAATCTGTGAACTTTGGCTTCAATTAATTCCAAAGATCTGACATTTCTTCTGTCTCCTTTGTTGGCTTTGAGGTGTTTTTGAAGACCTACTGCTTTTTTGACAATATTTTCAAGATCTTCAGGCATTTCTGCTTTCAAATCATTTTCTTCTAAAATTTCCCCAATTGTCTTTTTTGTAATTGGTTTGATTAGTGGGATTGAATGTTGGTCTCTTAGTTTAATTCCAATTTGACTAGGAGTTAATCCGTCTTTGGAATATTTTATTACTAATTCTTCAACGTCTGCAGGACTTTGTGTGATCCATGAAGGTGCACGTAGTGTAGCTGGTCTAATAGAATGTGACTTGCCATGTCTATGTGTGTGCATTCTTCCCATAATTTGGCTCACTTGAGTACAGAATTAAACGTTACTTATACTGATCTCGTACATTCTTCAAAATATGGGGTTCAGAATAAAGTTTTAAATAAGTACTATTCGTCCAATCGATTAGGTAAACGGTATGAATACAAAAGTACTCTTAACAGCAACCATGCTATCTGTATTTTTCTTCGGTGCCATAGGTGCAGCTTCCGTTGCATTTGCTCAATACATGGGCAATGTAGGTGACGAAGGACAAACAGGAGCCTATACCTTAGAAGAAGCACTTGAGATTCAAAGAAGAAGAATCGAAGCTGCTGAAGCAAACCCATCATCTGGTTCAGGAACTCCGTATCTTGATGCAGGTGGTGTCGTTGGTGCAGCAGTTATTGCTGGTGCAGTCTTTGGCGGTATTGCAGGAGCTTTCTTAATTAGAGGAAGATCTGGCAAATACGCAGCAATGGGTAGAGGATAATCAAAACCTCACTTTTCTCTTATTTTATTATCTGACCTTAGTGTTTACTGATCTCGTACTTTATGATAATAAAAGAAATGTATATATCGCAGAAATTGAGCCAAAATATACATGACTCCTATCGTAGGAACTTTCCTTAGTATCCTGTCATCACTTACAGGACAACTAGGACCAAACTATGATCCATTATTCTATGATGTAATGATTTACATCTTCGGAACCATGATGTTCACAGTATTCCTTCTTGGAATTATCTCATTCTGGTTACGTGTCCACGGATGGGCTTACAAGGACAACCGTGAGAGATGGGTCGACGAATTGGACAGACACTTTGAAAGAGAAGGTATCGGTCTTATTCCCGACAACGGTAAATACTGGTAAAATCACTTCCTTTCTTCTTTTCATTATTTTTAATTCTCTAGTGTAGACTACGATAATTTGGTATTTTCTTGTTTTTTCACAAAGTCTAATTTTCTGGTAGGAAGTCTGTGTCCTTTGACTCATCATATGCCTTTGATGTGAATTCTGCTTTGTAGTGATATCCGTCCTGGAATGGATGATTGATGAAGTGAGGTGATTCTTTTCCATTTACGTAAATTGCTGACTTGCTTTGATCCATATCTCTTAGAGGGAAATCCCACATCCACAAAAAGTGGCCTATTTCAAATGGATAATCTTCCTCCCATTCGGCATAAATCGTACCATCATTTGTCAAAGTATACATGGTCCTTTGGCATTCCCCATCTAGACCTGAGTTGATATTTGCTGGAATGTCTGTTGGAAGACCATCGATGATTATCTCTAATGTGGCTTTAATTTTGTAAGGTGTATCTCTATCATTAATACAAACTTTGAGAGGATTGTCCTGACCTAACTGAGCTTGAATCACACTACTTGCTATTCCGACAGATATTGCAATGACTGCAGTTATAGCTAGAAACTTTAGTGTTTTTTTTCTCTTGTAAGGATCACCCATTCCTGGCCATATCATAATGATGGCTTTAGTCAGATTCCTTAAAGTCCTTTCTGTTATTCGTACATGATTTCGATTGTATCTAATTGATCTTGATGATCTGCAAGAAAATAGGTAATTTCATCTGAATCAATTTCAAGCCATTCTGATTCTCCCTTGTATGGTAGATAGTCTTCTACAAACAAGTCTTTTGGGCCTGTTATTCTGACAAGAACATTTTCTCTTTTTGGCTTTATCTCAAAAGGCAGTTTGAGCACTTTGCCCCTCCTTTGATTTTGGATATTAACTTTGTATGGGTCTTCCCTAAATTCAACTTGCCCAAAAAAATAACTTTGAAAAATATCTAATTTTTTAATTTTGAAATTTAGCATATTTTTTACTTGACTTTATTGCAGATAAGACTTGGTTTTTGACTTACGCTAATCGTAAGGATGTTTAGAAAATGAAAAGGAAAAGGTTGGGTGGTTAGATTACTTGCCAGGGTCGTGTTGCAAACGTAATGACATATCCAACGCCAATCAAAATTGATTGATATGCAATGTTGGTATATGGGATTGGTTTGATAATTGGTTCTCCTTCAACGACAACTGTTTGACCTGGACCGAGTCCTGGACCAACTTGGGCTACATTGAGTTGGGTGTGTACGTGGTATACACCTGCTTCAAGTGCTTTTGCAGATAGTGAATATTCTACGATAGAGTTTCCTGGAATGTCAAAGACGTTTCCTGGTGGATCTCTAGCGAGCATCTCCCATCTGTTACCTGCGTTAGTTGACTCTGAGAAAATGGAAATCCATCCTCTAAGGTCTCTTTCTACAAGGCTGACTAATGTTCCTTGAAGTGTCAAGGTTTCGCCAGTTTGCAGGGATTGTCTGTTAAAGGTTTCATCTTCAATTCTGATGAAACGACTCTGGAGTTGTGCTTGGACACCGTGTGCATCTGCAGTTGGAAGTATGGATTCAACCCAGTTGAAACCTAAAGTTCCTAGTGCAAGTACGACAGCTAGTCCGAATACGAAAATCTTTTTTTCGACCATAGTTATCCCTAATATTGTGAAAGATAATACACGTCGTTATATGTTTTACCTTCATTGCGAGGATCGATACTACTAGTAATGTTAATCATTGATGTTAAACATTGAAAATAATAAAAAATGATTATTATTTTTACAATTACCATAACATAAAACAAAAATTATTTCATAAATTAATCATAAATTCATCAAAAATTTTATAAAAAAACATTCAGTTTCAATCTCTTACTTTATATTCTCAATATACACCATGTGTAGCATGGCACAGATGCCCGCATTAATCCCAAAAGAAGTTGAGATTCAGAGACTTAAGAAAATCTGGCTCATCGTCATTGCTATGGGATCTACCGCAGCATCAGTCGAAGTAGATAACTTCGTTGATGGTTCTCTACATCAGACATCTATCAGAGATAGTGCATTTACACCAGCACACTGGTGGCTATATTCACACTTTGTAGCTTTACCACTTGGATGGGGTTCAGCAGCAATCTATGATAGAAAAGTTCCAGTTCTCAGAGGTCCAAATAATTCAATGAACACAGGTTTGAAGATGACCATTCTTGGTTACTTAGCAACTATGTTTACAATTGGAGTCAATGAGATGTGGCACTTCTGGTTTGTAGAAGAAATCTTTGCAGTTCCAAATCACTGGATGTTTAACATGGGTGTTGTAGTAGCATTCATGGGTGCACTTGCGTACGTAGTCAGAGTATATGCTAGACTCGTAGAGTTAGGTGCAGAAACTCCAGGAGAGAACCCATATGTCGCAGAGATGTACAAGATGGCCTTAGAAGGCAAATTGTACAGTAGATCAATTCCATAGACAAAATGTGCAAACGCACAATTTTTTCTATTTTATTATTTTAAACAAAAGACGTAGATCGTACCCTTACTGTCAGTTTAAGAAAGACTTAAAAGGATTCTGTATTAGAATAATTCCAGAATGACTCTTCCAAAAGGATTCGGTTCAGGCGGTGGCGGTGGATCATCCAGTGCTGACGTAGAACGAATGATTGGAAGGCGCGTTGAAAATATGACTGGTATTATTACTGTTTCATATTGGGCAGCATTATTAGCTACTTTTGGTGGTACTGCAGCAGGATACTTCTATTATCCATGGGCATATCCAACCGCAAGTGGCCACTTTGCATTCATCGTGCTTGCAATCATTGAGGCAATAGGTTACATCTTCTGTGTTAAAGTCATGGAAGAAGGTTCCAACAAGAATAGTAATGGTATAGTTGGTGGCAGTATTGCTGCAACCGTAGCATTCGTGCTCTTCGTATCATTATTCGTCGGTTGGTAATCAGAAGGAAAACCCTTCAGATACACTTCTTTTTCATTTTCATTTTCTAAAAATCGTTGCTGTTTGCCGAAATCTGCAACGATCTTCATCATACTCTAAAATTTTATATACTGACCGTTTCTTCAACTTCATATGGTCTGGTTAAGACGATGTACACACTACTTGTTCATAGTAGTGGTTGCAGTTAACTCTACACTGTTAACAATTAATGCAGGAGACTACATCTTCTACACTGACTGGGCTTGGACTTCGTACACGGTATTCTCAATATCGCAAACGTTGATGCTTATTGTAGGTGCAACATATTACCTAACATTTACAGGCGTTCCAGGCACAGCAACGTACTACGCTCTGATTATGACAGTATACACATGGATAGCAAAAGCCGCATGGTTTTCACTCGGTTATCCATATGACTTCATTGTAACACCAGTTTGGTTACCATCAGCAATGCTGTTGGACTTAGTCTACTGGGCAACAAAGAAGAACAAGCACTCCTTGATACTGTTCGGCGGCGTACTGGTAGGAATGTCGTTACCATTGTTCAACATGGTAAACCTGATAACAGTAGCAGACCCACTTGAAACGGCATTCAAATATCCAAGACCAACATTGCCACCATACATGACACCGATAGAACCTCAGGTAGGTAAGTTCTATAACAGCCCAGTCGCTCTCGGTGCAGGTGCAGGTGCAGTTTTGGGATGTACATTTGCAGCATTAGGTTGTAAACTCAATACTTGGACTTACAGATGGATGGCCGCTTGGTCAAAGTGGGACTAAACACCCAACCTTTTCCTTTTCATTTTATTATCAACTTCTAGTGTGAACTCTAAATTGATGTTTGAAAAAATCTAATAATTTTTAATCAATAATTCAAAGTGACCTGTTCTCTTTTTTGAATTAGAATTGATTGAACGGTTTGCTTGAACCTTGGTTAATTTCCAAGGTTTTCCTGAGAACATATCAGATACTTGTTTTGAATCAGAATTTGATAACAACACTTTGCATCCTTTGGAATCTAGTTTGTTGCACAGTTCTGTCAGTCTTCTAAGATCACTGTCAGTAAAGTCCTTGTTTGTGTAACTTGTAAAATTGGCAGTATCACTTACTGGTTGGTATGGTGGATCAAAATATACCAAATCGCCTTTTTTGGCATCTCGTAGAACTGCCTCAAAATCACGGCATTTGATGGCGACTCTACTTGTTTGTAATATGGAACTAACAGAACGGAGATTTTCTTCATTTACGATATTTGGATTTGTGTATCGTCCTAATGGGACATTGAATTTTCCTTTACTGTTTACTCTGTATAATCCGTTAAAGCAAGTTCTATTCAAAAATAGCAATCTTGATGTTTTTTCAATTTCGCTTCTTGGATTTGATTCTCTAACTGAATAGTAATATGATTTAGAATCTTTACGATAATTTTTTTCGTGATTTTTTAGAGATGAAATTAACTCATCGATTCTATCACGAATTGTGGTATATGCTAGTACCAGATCAGAGTTCAAATCAGAGATGCTGCACTTTTGACCATTTCTCTCAGTAAGGATGTGAAATAGTAATGCACCCCCTCCAATAAATGGCTCATAATATGTCCCAAAAGTTCTTGGCAAATTCTCATTTAGAATTGGAATCAACTGGCGTTTTCCACCGGCCCATTTTACAAATGGTTTTGGGATGGAAGTTGATACTTGGGAGTATACTTGTTTCAATAGTTAGTATCACGGAATTTTTTAACACTTAGGGACACAAAAAAAATTGATCTCGAACTAACTTTTTCCTAGTTGAGTAAGAGCTTAAATACAAACTTCGTAAATTCCCCAAAAATACGATTTTGACCAATAATTTTAGAAATTGAAAAAAGCTTCGAACGGGATCCGGACCCGCGACCTTTACCTTACCAAGGTAACGCTCTACCAGGCTGAGCTATCGAAGCACAAATTCACCCTGTAGAAAATCCTTATAATTCTTCATTATCTTGGCATAATCTGTAAACTGTTAAATTTCACACACATTTTTACCCTGTTGGAGGAGTAATCAAGCCTGGCCAAAGTAAGTACACTTTGTGCTTTTGGACATGCAGGACTTAAGATCAAATAATGGGTGATCCTGTCTCTCAGGAGTTCGTGGGTTCAAATCCCACCTCCTCCATACACAACTATTTTGGATGTTTGATTCCTCTAGCGTTTAAAATTTCATAGACTTCTGGTATGGACCAGACATAACCTACATGGACACAATCTTTTTCATCACAAAGCTGGCAGAACAACTCTCCTTTCTGAACTGCAACTTCTGCAATTCTGTTTTTGATATTGTCTTTTAGAATTATTCTATCATCATCGACTGAAATCTTTTCAATCTTTGGAGCATATCTTGCAAAGGTCTTGTCCTTTTGCATCATCTCTTCTAACATGTAAGTAACATATCCTGAGAAACTATTGACACCTTTCATTGCCAGGTCGTCTTTACTCTTTTGATAAACTTCTTGGAATTTATCGTAGACTGTTTCTGAAACTGTTATTGATTTGAATCCTGCTTTTGGCAATTTACTTTTCCCTTACCGTACATTAAGGTACCCAAGTATATAATGTTTTATTTTAAAGGTATTGTACCACTTATCGGTTGATATTTGACTTGTTACCTTTCGGTTGATGAAATAATTCTAGGTGTGTATTAATTCAACTTTATTTCAATTCTTAAATTTCAGTTTGCCGAATATTACAGTATGAAGATTTTGGTAATGGTATTTGTACTACTTTTAGTCTGTAATTTAATATCATCAGCAAGTGCTCATCCTACTCCTATCAAAGCGACAGTGTTTGATGGCGAGGATTCAATTCTTTTCAATGTTGAAACGGGTGGCGGTTATGGAGAGAGTATCTCCAGCATGATGCCACAAATTAGTGATGAAAATATCCTGCAATCTAATGACAAGTGGTTAGGTACCAATTTCATTTGGGTTTTGACAAGTGTGATTGTTATGATTATGATACCTGTTGCGTTAATGACATACAAGGAAGAAATCGATAAACCCATTGAATCCTTTATTGGTGAAATTGAAGAAAAAGATGACTAATCTATTTTGATGCCAAACTTGTAATTCCCTACTTACCGCTGAAGAATCAAAAGACCATTTGGTGTGCAATCCCAAACTAAAAAAATTCAAGACAGTCTTTGCATCATCTTTTTTCACTTCAAAAAATGATGATGGTGAACCATGTGTAGTAATTGATGGATTAGATAATGTAGGTTATGCCTTTGTGAAAAAAGACCCTAAACTCATGCCTGTCGAACTACCTTGTGATAATTATCAACCTAAGGGTAACATGGAGGATATACACTGTAAAGGTGACAGAACCATTTTAAAAATATATTTCTGGTGTTAATCAAAATTAGTCTTTATACAATACCTTCATCCAAGAGCAATTATGGGAAAAGGATATTCTGCTGAAGAAATTCGTGAAAAACTAATTTCAGTTTTGAAGGATTCTGAAACTGGAATGTCAGGAGTAGAGATTTCTGATAAAATGGAGATTAGCAGAATTACCATGACAAAATATCTCAAGGTTTTTGCAGTTGAAGGATTGGTTAGACAAAAAAATATTGGAAATATGACGTTGTGGTTTTTAGAGCCAGGACAAGAATCTTTCAATTTTCCTGATGACTATTTCAAAGTCGGACCTCTGTTTCTTGATTATTTGATTAAAGGAAAAGAAGATCAAGTTTACTCTTTGATTCGAAACTCTCTGCACTCTGGAGCAACAGCTAATCGTTTGATAATTGAAGTTATTTCTCCTACTATAGAGTTAGTCAAGAACTTGTTTGATGAAGGAAAAATTGGCTCTGCTGAGCAAAACCTACTTAGAACTACAATCTCCAAATCTCTTCAAATTTTAAATCAAATTCCAATAGTTGCTGATCCAAAAAAGAACATAGTTGTAATTTCAGCTGACTTTCATAGCAGTCTACTTGCAGAAGCAGCATCTACTGCATTTCATTCAGATGGATGGCAGGTTTCTCATTTGGGGGATATGTCTTCGGCAATCAACGTCTTGTTTGATCTTGATTTTCAAAAACTGGTTGGAAAGATTTGGAAACAAAAACCAGGTATTTTGATTGTACTTGTTTTCTCAGAAACAGATGCGGGACTGAACTTTTTTGCTGATTCAATTAATCCAATCAAAATAAAATCTGGAAAACGTATGAAATTGATACTTTGTGGAAATCCTTCAAAAAAAGCCAAGAACAGTTCTGATCTTTTGACAGATAAATTAGATGAAATCATTCAGTGGTCTCAAACAGTATATCAAAATCTAAAGTAATGGGCCCGATGAGATTCGAACTCATGACCTTTCGATTATCAGTCGAACGCTCCAGCCAAGCTGAGCTACGAGCCCACGAACAAATCTCTAGGCCAGAGTCATTTAAGTCTAATTTTCTTTCCACTTGATTGAACAGCCAATAGATGGATCAAAGTCATTTTCGATTTTTTCTCCATCTAATAATTTCTGGATGTTGTTAATCATGGTCTTTTCTGTAGCAGTATCGTCTGGCTTCATTGCATTGTCAATTCTTCCATGAAATACTAGCTGTTTTTGGGCATTAAACAAGAATGGGTCTGGAGTACACATTGCACCATATTTCCTGGCAATCTCTTGTGTCTCATCTATCAAATAGTCAAATCCAAATCCCTTCTCTTTTGCTGTCTCTTTCATTGCATCAAAACTGTCTTCAGGATAATTTGTTGAATCATTACTGTTGATTCCGATAATTGCAATATCTTTTCCAAACTTTTCATACAATTCATTTAATGCATCAGCTTTTGCCTTGACATAAGGACAATGATTGCACATGAAAATTATCAAGATTCCTTTGTAATTGCTATAATTATTTAGGGAATGTCTTTTGTCATCAATTCCCAGTAACTCAAAATCAGGTGCAATATCTCCTGCTTTTAGCTTAACTTGAGATTCTAAAAGTACCATGAGAAAACATTCCTGCTTTCAAATAAAATTCTTGCCAAGAAGACAACAATTAAAATCCACAGATTAATCAAACCTCGTGTGGGCCGGTAGTATAGCCTGGTAGTATACCCGCCTTGCACGCGGGGGGTCACGGATTCAAATTCCGTCCGGTCCACTTCTAATATGCACGATCTTCGCAGAATTCGGGTTTGCTGGATGGATTTAAATAGGATAAGTTTCCGTTTTTCCTCATGGCAAGCGCAGTAGATGGATGGCCAGTATTCATTCCACTAATTGTTGGTTTAGCTCCAGGATTAATTTACTGGTTAGCAATTACCGCAAAGAGAAACTAAAACTTACATCTCTTTTTATTATTTTGTTTAATTAGTGTAAACTAGGTAAAACGTTGTTACCTTTCTTGTTGACTATATGATATGTTCTAGAAAATTAATCTCAATACCAAAAAAATACTGATGCAAAAATTCATTTTTGGCGCGTTTTTGGTTTTCCTTCTTATTCCATTTTCACAAGCCTTTTCTGCTGAAGTCACTGATACTCCTTCAACACTTTCAGTATCTCTAAAAAGTGAAACTCCTTTTGTCTATCAGGATTCTGATGGCTATACTGTTGTAGTTGGTGCTGTTAAAAATCACAATTCTCAAACTTCTGTTACTAATGTATTGATTCAAGTAAAATTATTTGATGATCTTGACCCTAATCCTATAGAGATTGTTCAAGGCAGAACAACCCTTGAGGTAATTCCACCAAATGGTGAGTCTCCATTTACTATTCGCTCTGAAACTCCAAATCCTGCAATTACCCAAGCATCAATCACTCTTCTGGGATTTGATTCTTCATCATCAAAACAAAAAGGACTTGCTGTATACACTAGTGAAGTTTCATTGGACAAAACACTGTTCTTTGAAGGAGTATTGAAAAATAGCGGTGCGCCAAATTCTAACACCAATGTTTACCTTGCATTCTATGATGGGTTTGAACCACCTAGAATTCTTGAGGTAGCAACAATTGAATTAGGTGATGTTGAGTCTGATGCTGAAGTCTCATTTAATATTGATAAAAAAATTGATTTTAGAGCAGTAGGCTTTTTGTTATTTGCAGAATCAGATGTGTTCTCTTCTGATTTTGTTGATGTAAAAATTCCCAAACCACAATCACTAACAAAACTTGTATCGATATCAAGTGTTTCTGTAACTGATTCATATGGAAACAAACTATCTGAAATTCCACTTGGTTCTACAGTAAATATTGAAAGTAAAACCACAGTGGAGTTTGTTGAGGAACAAAATAGCTATAATGTTCCATACACGTATTATGTTCAAATCAAAGAAGCTGAAACTGGCAAAGTCGAATACATTGGAAAATTTGATGGACGATTTGAATTTGCAAAACTCCAATCTCAGGTAGTAGATTGGATTCCAGAAAAAAGTGGACTCTTTTTCATTGAGACTTTTGTTTGGGATAGAAGTAACATTCCCTTGGCAGAACAGGGTCCATTTGTTTTAATTAATGTAAACTAGTAGGTTTATTTTCAAAGAAACCCATAGATTGGCATGTCTGAATTCTCTCTAGTTGCAATGGGAGGCACATTTGATATAATTCATAGGGGACATATCATACTACTTTCAAGTGCTTTTGAAATTTCAGATAAAGTAATCATTGGACTGACTAGTGATGAGTTTGCAAAAAGAAAGGGAAAGACTGTTTCAAACAAATATGAAAAACGTCTAGCAAATCTAACTGAAATTATTTTTAAAGAATTTCCAAACTCTTCTTTTCAAATTAGTAAACTAGAAAATGATTTTGGACCTGCAGTTTTAGAACCCAAAGTTGAGGCACTTGTAGTAAGTGATGAAACAAGTAATCAGGGAGATGCACTAAACAAGTTAAGGGCTCAAAAGAGTCTGCCTCCAGTCAAAATCATTACTGTGCCCATGTTTTTGGCAAAAGACGGCTCTAGAATCTCTACAACTAGAATCAAGAATTCTGAAATTGATCCAGAAGGAAACTTGTTATCAATTGACAAGTAGCTTGCAGAACTTTGAGTAATTGCAATAAAACAAAATTCTAGGATTCAGTCTCATGGCAATCATTAACCATATGATGAAAAAAATAGATACGGATGTATCTAATCTTAAACAGGGATTACATCCTCAGAATCTGTCATTTTGGTATGATAAAATTATCAAAGAAACAATAGAGATGGCGCCCCCCTGGCTTCAAGACAAAATCAAGGTTCATCAAGATCCAATACTTTTGATGAAATTTAATTTAGATATCTCAAAACGTGCTGTTAGATATTTTATGATTGCAGTTGACAATAACTTAGATGATATGCCTTATTCAACAAAATTATATTTTCTTAAAGTACAAGAAATTCTTGCAACTGAAATGGACAAATCACTAGTTTGAATATTTTTTTCTAGGCACAAATACAACCTCTAAGTATCTATAACCAATAAAATCAACATAATCAGAATCATGGAACTTTACAAATCAAAGTATTCTAATAAGAAAAAATCTAGAAGAAGAGATGATACTACTCGCTCTTTTAGAAATTCTAGAGATGATGGATACTCTAGAGATAGAAAAAGAGAGTCTGCAACTGTAACGTGTGCTGATTGTGGAGATGAATGTGAAGTCCCATTTGTTCCAAGAACTGATAGGCCTGTATATTGCAGTGATTGTTTTAGACAAAATAAACCACAAGATTCAGGACGTGATAATTATTCAAGAGATGATAGAGGTTCAAGATACTCCAGAGATGACAGAAGAGAATCTCGCAGAGATGACAGTGGCTCAAGATATTCCAGAGACGAATCTACAACTGTAACATGTGCTGATTGTGGAGATGAATGTGAAGTCCCATTTGTTCCAAGAACCAACAAACCTGTTTACTGCAGTGATTGTTTTAGACAAAATAAACCACAAGATTCAGGACGTGATAATTATTCAAGAGATGATAGAGGTTCAAGATACTCCAGAGATGACAGAAGAGAATCTCGCAGAGATGACAGTGGCTCAAGATATTCCAGAGATGACAGAAGAGAATCAAGTAGAGATAGACCTAGAAAACTAAAAAATGATAAATTTTCAAAAAAACGCGAGAGCTTTTTCAGTAATGGATCAGATAAATTCTATGCAACAATCAAAGAAAAATTATTTGAAATCTTGGGAGGCAAAGTTTGCTCTAGTTGTGGATTTAAAGATGAACGGGCTCTAGGGTTTAGTCCTGTTTCTGATGATTCTTCTTTTGATGAAATTGGACGTAGCGGTTCTGCCTCATCTTGGGGAAAATATATCTCAGAGCCTGATCTTGCAAGAGAGGAACTAAAGGTGCTGTGCTTGAATTGTAATGAAATTCGACAGCCTGTTGCAAAACCTAAAGAACAAAAATCCCGACCTAAACAGAAAAAAAGTAAATTTTTCCCACGATGATCTAAAATCATCTTTGAGAATTTATTAACACTTTAATTATAATAATTCTAAAATTAAACTATGAATAGTGATTTGAAGGCAATTGGAATTTCTTTAATTGCAATGGTTGGTGCAGTGGCACTCTGGACCATGTTTGGTTCCTAGGTTCAACCCTTAACAATCTCTACTTGATTTTCAAGAATTTTAGTTGATACTATTTTGTGCTCTTTGTCAATAACTGACTGGGTAAAATCTGCAAATCTTTCTACATTTGCTTCATTCTCAAGTAAAATACTGTGAGCCGATTTATCCTTTAATGATATTACCAATTCGTTTTTTACAACATTTAGAATTCCTGTGATAAATGTCTCTTTTCCATCTTTGATGAAAATAAGACTGGCTAGTTTTTGAGCCTCATATTTGTCTTCACACGTAATTGTTATTTTCATTTATTCTCAAAAAGAAATTCATCAATCTGGTCTTTTGCCTTTTCGCGTTTATCTTGGTGCACTGCTAGAAATTCATTAATTTTTTCAATTAAAATTGCTTTTAGTTCTCCAGAAAGTAATTTTCCAGACTTGTAATCATCATAAATTGATTTTAACTTGTTATCATCTGGTTCAAAAAATATTCTTAGATATTGATATGACACATCAATGTCTGGATTTCCTCCAAGCTTTCTGTGTTCTTCAACACTTGTTTGGCCACCTGAAAATGCGTGTTTGTTGATTTTCTTTTTTACTACATTTGGTTCATCTGTTGTGTAAACAGTACCGTTTTCATTAGAAGCTGACATTTTTCCTCCAGGCCCTTCTAGTCCTGGAATCATTATGTTGTGAATTAATGCTGGTTTTGGTTTTCCAATTTTAGGTGCAATGTCTCTTGTTAGTCTAAAGTGGGGATCTTGGTCAACTCCTAGAGGAATCAAGACTGGCTTGTCTTCAATAAAGCATGGGGCAGACTGTAGTGATGTGTAAAATATCATACCAATATTAGTGTCATTTGTAAAACCAAAAGTGGCTTTAGTGTTTGAAAAATTAATTTTCTTTGCAACTTGAGCTGCAATTGGATAAAGCGTTTGAATATTTCTTGTGTTGATAATGATTTTTGTTTTTTCTGGCTTGAAACCTAGTGCAATAAAGTCAAGTGCATTTTCATATGCAAATTTTTTTGTTTCATCCAAAGTTAGATTTTGTTTTGAATAAAATTTCTCATCATCTGTAAGCTGAAAATACATGTTAACATCAAATTTCTCTTGTAGCCATTTTGCAAAAACCCATGGAACCAAGTGGCCAATATGGGTGTGTCCTGATGGCCCTCGTCCAGTGTATAAGAAGAATTTGTTACCTTTTTCATAATCATTGAGAATTCTGTTCATCTCTCTGTGTGAAAAGAAGATACCTCGTCTGAGCATGAAATGATCTTCGCCAGTAATTTTTGTGATTCTTTGCAGTAATTCTGGAGAAATCTTCTGAGTGCCAAATTGCTTGATTAATTTATCATAGTCTATATCTCCCTCGACATGCCAAGGAGTCACAACGAAATCGTCAGCTGACATTCAAATTGACTTAGGTTAAGGTTTAAAAAGTCTTTTTCGAAGTTTTGGTGTTGTCACAGGTTTTTCATGATATTGAAAAAAAAATAATCATATCTCTAAAAGACAACCCTAAACAAACTCCTGAAAATCTTGAAAAATCTACAGGACTTTCATCAGATCAAATCCGACGTGGAATTGAATGGCTAAAACTAAAAGAACTGGCAAATGTTGATGAATCAAAATCAAGTATCATTAGATTGGGAAAAAACGGAAAGGAATCTCTTCAAAAGGGACTACCTGAAAGAAGATTGTTAGATCTTTTAAAAACAAAATCTAAACTATCTGATTTACAAAAAGAACTGGGTCCAGTGTTTGGACCTGCAATGGGACTAGCAAGAAAAAACAATTGGGTAGAGACAACATCAGATAATGTTTCTCTTAAGAGTCCGCCATCTGTTTTACCTGGAGAAAAAACTCTCAAACAAATCGGCGAGCAGAAATTAGATGTTAATCAACTAGACTCTGATGATTTATCAGGACTCTTGAGACGTCCTGACTTTGTTGTAGAAGAAATTCTAAAGACCAAGCAAATCTCTCTTACCGATTCTGCAAAATCACTTAATCTTGATAATTCTTCAGGCGGAATTGATGTTGAAGCTACAGTACCTGCTACTAATGTTGCCAGAACTCATCCTCTAAAAAACACTATTGATGAAATTCGTGAAATTTTTGTCACTTTGGGTTTTTCAGAAATTTATGGAAACATGACACAGTCAAGCTTTTGGAACTTTGATGCGCTATTTACCCCTCAAGACCATCCTGCAAGAGAACTGCAAGACACTTTCTATCTTGATGGGGTTTCTGCAAAAAAGATTGCAACACCTGAGCAAATCAAAAAGGTTTCTGAATCTCACAAGAAAAATTGGCGATACCAGTGGGATATCAACGAAGCGCGAAAGATGGTTTTACGCACCCACACCACTTGTGTTACAATAAAACATCTTGCAGAAACAAAACCTGATGAGGCCCGAGTATTTTCATTGGGACGTGTCTTTAGAAATGAAAAAGTCAGCTACAAACATCTTGTAGAATTTAATCAAATTGAAGGAGTAGTTGTTGGCAAAGATGCCAACTTGAGAAATCTAATGGGAATTCAGCGAGAGTTTTACAAACGAATTGGAATTACAAAAATAAAGTTCTGGCCAACCTTCTTCCCATATACAGAGCCATCACTTCAAACTATGGTATACAATGAAAGATTGGGAAAATGGGTTGAGTTATTTGGAATGGGAATATTCCGACCTGAAGTTACAAAACCTCTTGGCATAACAAAACCTGTCTTGGCATGGGGCGGTGGCATTGAAAGAATTGCAATGCTAAAGTATGGTCTTGATGATGTAAGAGAATTTTACAATAACAATTTGAATTGGTTGAGGAGTGCAACAAAATGCCAGTAGTAGAATTATCTTATTCTAGTCTTCAAAAACTAATTGGCAAGGCATCAAAAAAACAGATTGCAGATTCATTGCCATTTTTAGGACTTGATATAGAGTCTGAAGACAAGGATCTAGTCCGAATTGAATACAGTCCAAACAGACCTGATTATTCCACTGACTTTGGAATTGCATTGGGAATGCAAGGACTGCTAGGAATCAAAACAGGTGCAATCAAACTCAAAATCAAAAAATCAAAACAATATGCCATTTCTGTAAAATCTGATGTTACCAAAGTAAGGCCATTTGTAACTGGAATCGTTGCAAAAAATGGAAAAATTGATGATAAAACCATCAAGCAACTCATGGTAATGCAAGAAGACCTGCATTTTGGAATTGGACGAAAAAGAAAAAAATCCTCAATTGGTATTCATGATTTAGATAAAATTCAGTTTCCTCTAGTCTATGCCACATCTGATAGAAAATACAAGTTTACTCCGCTAAACTCTACCAAAGAACTCTCCATTGATGAGATTCTCAAAACAACTGAGGTTGGAAAGGACTATGGAGATTTGCTTGCAAATTCTTCTAAGATGCCTTTGATACTTGATGCAAACAAGAAGACAATTTCTTTTCCTCCCATAATTAATGCTGCAGTAACTACTGTAACTACAAAAACCAAAAATCTGTTTGTTGAGGTTACCGGAATAAACAAAGCTGATGCAGAAGACATGTTATCTGTGGTTGCAACAATTTTGCAAAGCGCTGGATTCTCTTTGGAGTCAGTTCAAATCTCTGGTGCAAAAAACTCTTCTCCAAAACTTGCTGAACGAAAGATGATAGTTGATCCATTATTAATTAATCAAACACTTGGACTGAATCTAAATAATTCAAAGATTGTATCGTCTCTAAAAAAATCAAGACTTGATGCCACGCTCAAAGGCAAAAATATTGTTTGCGTCATCCCTGCATATCGTTTTGATATTTTTGGCCCAATGGATTTAGTTGAAGAAGTTGCTTTAGGCTATGGAATACAGAATCTTGAGCCTACAATGTCTCCTTCTCAAACACTTGGACAAACAAATCCAATCTCACTGCAACTAAAATCTCTTAGTCAAACTATGATTGGACTAGGATATCTTGAGGCACTGAACTCTAGTTTGACTAGCAAAAGAGTTCTTTATGAAATGGCAAACCGTGAACCACAAACCATCATCTCTGTTCGTGACTCTAAAAGCCAAGAGCATACAATATTGCGTGATTCAATTTTGCCTGGATTATTAGAGAATCTATCAAAGAACATTCACGAGTCATATCCTCAGAAACTATTTGAAACTGGAACAGTATTTTCTTCAGGCAATCCTGTCTCTGAAGAAAGGTGTTTCTCTGGAATTAGTGCACATCAGGATGCAAACTTTACTGAAATCAAGTCTGTTTTACAATCAGCATTAAAGACAGGATTTGATATAGAAATTAAAACCAAAACTACAGAACATCCTTCATTTGAAAAAGGTCATTGTGCCGATGTGGTAATTAACAATAAAACAATTGGTGTTATCGGTGAGATAAACTCCAAAATTATTGAAAATTACAAAATCCGCGTACCTGTAGTTGGTTTTGAGATATCATTATCTGAGTCTATTCTCAAATATCTTTAGAAAAGACACTGCTAGTAATCCAATTCCTGTGACAAATAATCCAATTCCAATGCTAATTTCAATTTTCATTCTTTGATGAATGTCCTTTTTTTGTTGATCAAGCATATAGTATGATTCTGAATCCATACTCTCTAAGAGCTGAAGTTGTGGATAATCAAAAATTATGATCAACATCCCCAAAATCAAAACTATGATTCCTACAAAAAACAGTGTTTGATTTTTGATCTCCATCAATGGTTTTTAGTAGGATATGCTCTATAATTAATCGCCCAAGAGCAGGCACGCAGACGGATTAGGATGATGTCGATCGTAATGATACCAATGATTTCTAATTCACCCAGGCGTGCTACATTATGGGCAACCCCGGTTTCAGAACCCAAGGAGGTTTTGGCTAAAATACCAATGATCTTGTGCGAGTCAGAACCGGGGAACATTTTGTCTTTTCATAAACCATAAAGTATCCCTTGATGATACAAAATTTGAAAATGGTAAATTACTGGTTGGCAAAACAAGAACCAAGCGGACCTCGCGGTTATAATTTTGAGCAACTAAAAAAAGACAAGACAACTGTTTGGGATGGTGTCCATAACAACTTGGCATTAAAGCACATGAGGGAAATGAAATCCGGTGATCTTGTTTTGTTTTATCACACCGGTGATGAAAGACAAGCAGTTGGAATTATGCAAGTTACATCAAAACCATATTCGAATCCCAAAGAAGACGTTGAACGTTTTATTGTAGTTGATGTAAAATACAAAAAAGCACTAAAGCGTCCCGTTACACTTGATGAGATGAAGAAAAATAAAAAATTTAAAGACTGGGAACTGATTCGAATTTCTAGATTATCTGTCATGCCTGTTCCAAAGCCAATTTGGGATGAAATTTTAAAGATTTCTCAAAACTAAACGTAATCGGTTTATTGATATAGTCGAATTTTGTAATTATTTTATGGCAACAGCTTATGTGTTAATCAACTGTGAACTAGGTTCTGAAGAAGCAATTATTCAACAACTAAAGGGCTTAGAAGGTGTTAAGGAAGTTCACGGAACTTTTGGTGCATATGATATTTTGGCCAAGATCGAGTCTGATACTGTTGAAAAACTTAGAGAAACAATTACTTGGAAGATCAGAAAAATTGAAAAGATTCGCTCAACACTAACCCTAATGGGTATTGAAGGCCAAACATAAACACCCCTTTTTTCTTATTATGATTTTACATTTTATTTTTGTCGTAAAAGAAGAAGAGCTCAAAGAGAGACAATTTGAGTATGAATATGTCAAGAAAATGGCTCAATTCTTCAAAGTTTGGATTAAAGAAAAGTTTGGCAAAGACTATGAAATCAAATGTGATCAAATGATCACAAAGCCAACTAGCATTTTACAAAAACTAGACACACATACTCTATTGCGTGATCATGACCAAAGAGGCAAAGACATCTATCATTTCTATCTGACTCATTTCAGACCAATGTGGACTGATTGTACTTGTGAAGGATATCATGCAGAAAACTTTGGAATGGTATTTTGGGTAAAACCAAAAGAGCCAAACAATGAACTATACCTTGCAGAAAAAAACTGTACAACTGTATCTCATGAAATACTTCATGAGCAGCTGCGACAGATGGGTAGAAAAAAACATGCAAGAGAAGTACATGATATTTGGACAAAACATCTCTTTGAGCAATTAGAGTTTGAACAATATGATGAAAATTTTAAAAGAACAGATGGAAAGCCAATGTTTCTTACAATGGATACTAGAGAACTAAATTTGTAAAATTAACACTTTGTTACAGAGTAAATATTATTTTCAAAGTTTGCTGTTTTAAAATCTAATTTGTTTTCAGGATCATCATCTCTTGATTTGCTCAAGTTTTCTAATTCAACTAGTGCATCTCCTTTGAATCCTACTGAGGAGCCAAAAATTGCATCAGTTAGCATAGTTCCGTGGTCCCCACTCTTAATGTCATCTACTATATCGTAGAACTTTACTGCATCTTTTTTATTAACTGGATGTCCGGTTGCCTTGTTTTGTGCAACTGCAATGTACATTCCGTTGTTTTTTACTGCTACGGGAATTTTGTGATTCTTGCCAGTTTTACCAGGAATTGTTTCATTGACTAGAACTTCGCATTTGTGGTACATACTTGAGACATATGCATAGAATCTGTACTGTGCATATTTTCCTGCCTTGTCTTCTTCGCATCCTACAAAGACTTTGTGCAATAACTCTAATGCTTCATCATTCATGCTTTGTAGTCTGTCATCGATTCTTCCTCTTTCTAGCAAGTCTGACTTGCATTCTTTTGCAACAAGAACTAAAATGAAATCAGGTAAATTGTAATTTTTTAGAGCTGCAACAAATGCACCTGCTTGAGACATTCCAAATTTTGGAAAACCCTTATTGACCATTTTTACACCTCATCTTCAAAAACATGTGACTCCCCAACAATGAATTAAAAAGCTGCTTTTAGCTTATAATTGTTAAGAATTTACATGCCTGTGGCTTTGATTTTTGAATTTTTTTAATTGTAAATATTAAATTCGGGATGAATTCTCCGCATAATGTGAATATTGATTCTACTCCGGAACTTGTTTCAGGTGTTTATACAAAACTAAAAGAAAACATCGCAAAATTCCGAAACGTTACAGGACGACCACTAACACTTACTGAAAAAATCCTTTCTGGACATTTTAACCAAATTGATGATACAAATTTTACTGGTGGAAAAGATTACGTTTTTCTCAAACCCGACAGAGTTGCATTACAAGACGTAACAGGACAAATGGTAATGCTTCAATTTATGCAAGCAGAACTAAAACAAACAGCATTGCCAACTACTGTACACTGTGATCATCTGATTCGAGCTGAAGTTCAAGGCGATGTTGACATGAAAGTTTCACTTGATGAGAACAGCGAAGTCTTCAAATTTTTGCAATCAGCTTCTGCAAAATATGGATGTGGATTTTGGAAACCAGGTGCAGGTATCATTCATCAGGTAGTACTTGAGAATTATGCATTTCCTGGTGGATTAATGATTGGAACTGACTCTCATACTCCAAATGCTGGTGGTCTAGGAATGATTGCAATTGGTGTTGGTGGATTAGATGCAGCAGAAACAATGGCTGGGCTGCCTTGGGAATTACTATACCCAAAAAGAATTGGCGTTAAACTAACTGGTAAGCTAACCGGATGGACTGCTCCCAAAGATATCATTCTAAAGGTTGCAGAAGAGTTGACAGTATCTGGTGGAACCAATGCTATTGTTGAATACTTTGGTCCTGGAACAAAATCAATTAGCTGTACTGGCAAGGCCACAATCACTAACATGGGAGCAGAAATTGGTGCAACATGTTCAGTCTTCCCATACGATGAGAGAATGGAGACTTATCTAAAATATACAAACAGAAGTGGCATTGCAGAACTTGCAAATCAAAACAAGGAATCCTTAATAGCTGATCCTGAAGTAGAATCTGATCCTGAAAAATTCTTTGATAGAGTAATTGAGATTAATCTTTCAACACTAGAACCACACATTGTAGGACCCCACACTCCTGATTTAGCACGCTCCATCTCTGAGTTAGCCGATGATGTAAAATCAAATGATTATGTTGATCCAATTTCTGTTGCATTAATTGGTAGTTGTACAAATTCATCTTATGAAGACATGTCACGTGCTGCTAGTTTAGCAGAGCAAGCAAAACAAAAAGGAATCAAAGCAAAAATTCCGTTACTAGTTACTCCTGGTTCTGAACAAATCCGAGGAACAATAGAACGTGATGGACAGATGGATTCACTCAAAGACATTGGTGCAACAGTTTTGGCAAATGCATGTGGTCCTTGTATTGGTCAATGGAACAGACCTGAACTAGACAAAGATGAGCAAAACACTATCGTTACAACATTTAACAGAAATTTCCCTGGACGAAATGACGGACACCGCAGTACATTGAATTTCATTGGCAGTCCTGAAATGATTATTGCACTTTCTTTGGGCGGAAAACTCTCCTTTAATCCTCTTGTTGATGAACTAACTGCAGCTGATGGAACAAAGTTCAAGCTAGAGCCTCCAAAGCCTGCCCCTGAAGTTCCAGAAGAGGGATTCGTGAGACCTGAAGGAATCTTTGTTGCACCTCCAGAAAACACTGATGATGTTGAGGTAATCATTGATCCTAACAGCAAGAGACTGCAAAGACTAGAACCATTCTCACAATGGGATGGAAAAGACTTTGAAGAACTTCCAATCATGGTAAAGGCCAAAGGAAAATGTACAACTGATCATATCTCTCCTGCAGGTGCATGGCTATCCCTTCGAGGCCATTTGGATAATCTTAGTGATAATATGTTGCTTGGTGCAGTCAATGCATTTAATGACGAAGTAGGAAAAGGCAAGAATGTTTTGAATAATCAACTAGAATCATTTTCTCAAATCGCAAGACAATACAAAGAAAAACAGATGCGATGGGTAATCATTGGCGATAACAACTACGGTGAGGGAAGCAGCAGAGAACATGCAGCAATGACTCCACGTTATTTGGGATGCGCTGCAGTAATTACAAAAAGTCTTGCAAGAATTCATGAGACCAACTTGAAAAAGCAGGGATTGCTAGCATTGACATTTGATAACCCTGATGATTATGAAAAAATTCTAGAAGATGATAAAATCAGTCTAGTTGATTTGAATGGTTTGCAACCTGGCAAACAAGTCAAGTGTATCATTACACATAATGATGGTAACAAAGAAGAGATTATGCTGAATCACTCTTACAATCAAGCTCAGATTGAATGGTTCAAAGCTGGTTCTGCTCTTAATGTTTTGAGAAATAGATAGTGGTGGGCCCAGACGGATTTGAACCGACGACCGATGGTTTTGGAGACCATCGTCCTACCAGGCTAGACTACAGACCCACAAGAATCGACATATTCATCTTGAATTTTAACTTATTTTTAATCAAGATTTATTTGAGAATGATGAGAAACTGTATTTGTTCATAAATTATGGTGAAAAAATTTTACTTGGTATTGGGAGCAATTCCTGTCATTGTTGCATTACTAATTTCTGTTCCATTATTAACAAAAAATGAAATTCCAATTTCTGCTGCAAACTCTTTTGATAAGATTGACATTGAATACACAAAACATCAACTAAAGAAGATCAATTATGGAGTAACAGAACGTGTTGGTGCACAAAAGACCGAAATCCTAACAATCAAAAATGACGGGGAGATGAAGTATTCTGTAACTGAGCAAGGATATCTTCAGCCAGACATTCGCTCTACACTAGATGAAAAAAAATTAAACAAGATAAAGGCACTAATCAAAGAGACTGGGTTTATGCAAATCCCGTCTGAGTCTTTTCCAATTTTAGAGAATGCAACTGAATTTCAAAAGTCTAATGTAAAAATAACTTTGAATGGCAGGGCACAAGAAATCCATTGGCCAGAACAAAGTGCAACTGATGGTTTTATTCCTCCAATAATTACCATGGTTGAATCTGAACTTGACCGGATTATTAATGACATAAGTGAATAGGTACAAATACCGTCTAGGAAAAATTAGAGTATGCTTCCATTATCTGGAGAACGTAAAGATGCAAAGGGAATAATTTCTGAAAAATCAGAATCATCTGATGTTATCCGTGGCTCTTCTACTCTAAAGCGTGGCTTTGCACATATGCTAAAAAACGGAGTTGTAATGGATGTCACAACTGTGGAGCAAGCACAGATAGCCGAAGAGGCAGGCGCAGTCTCTGTAATGGTATTAGACAAACTTCCATCTGATGTTAGAAAAGCAGGTGGTGTTGCAAGAACTGCAAGTATTAGAATTATTGAAGATATTATGGATTCAGTTACAATTCCTGTTATGGCAAAATGTAGAATTGGTCATGTCAATGAAGCACTTGTCTTGCAAGAGACTGATGTTGATATGATTGATGAATCAGAAGTATTAACTCCAGCTGATGAGCTTCGTCACATTTGGAAATGGGATTTGACAACACCAGTTGTAAATGGTGCACGATCACTTGCAGAAGCTTTGAGAAGAGTCGAAGAAGGAGCTGCAATGATTAGAACTAAAGGAGAACCAGGGACTGGTAATGTTGCAGAAGCTATCACTCACATTAAAAAAGTAAATGATGAACTACGAGCAATAAAATCAATTTATGATTCAGGTGACAATCAAGATTTAGTCCGAATGTCAAGAGAGTTCAAAGTATCTTATGATATTGTAGAGCAGACTGCAAAACTTGGTAGATTACCTGTTGTGAATTTTGCAGCAGGTGGAATTGCAACACCAGCTGATGCAGCATATTTGATGTCACTTGGTTGTGATGGAATCTTTGTTGGTTCTGGAATTTTTAATGCAAATGATGCACCAGAACGTGCAAGAGCAATAGTTTTGGCTACAACTTTCTGGGATGAGACTGACAAGGTCAAAGAAGCACAAAAGATGATTGATGAGCGACAATCAATGTTAGGATTAGATGTTAAGACCCTAGAATTACGTATGCAAGACAGAGGCGGTTCAGCATGAGTGCCAAAATCGGAATTTTATCTGTCCAAGGTGATGTTGCTGAAAATGCATCTTCTTTGATAGCTTCTATTGCTGACCTCAATGAAGATGCAACTGTTCATGTTGTAAAAACCCCTGAGGAGATATCTCAAATGGATGGACTAGTCATTCCTGGTGGTGAAAGTACCACAATTGGACAAATGTCTCTAGTAAATGGTTCTCAAAAAATAATCAAACAAAAGGTAGAATCAGGAATGCCAGTTTTAGGAATTTGTGCTGGAATGATACTATTATCTAACAATGCAAGTGACAAGGTTGTAGGAAAGACTGAGCAACCGCTATTTGATTTTCTAGACATTGAGCTTGAAAGAAATTCTTTTGGAAGACAGCGAGAATCATTTGAAGCTAACATCTCAATGGACTCTATTGGAATTTCAAACTTTAATGGTGTCTTTATTCGAGCACCTGCAATTTCTTCAGCTGGTGATGTTGAGGTACTTGCAAAGTTTAATGAGAAAATTGTTGCAATCAAAAAAGGAAATATCATTGGAACTTCTTTTCATCCAGAACTGACTGAGGATTTGGCAGTTCACAAGTATTTTGTAAATCTAGTTAAAGACTCTAAAAACTAATTCTTAATTCAAATCAACATTTTATCCTACAATCTCTCTTGCAATTCTTGCATGACAACTACATTTACAAAATCTGTAAAAATCACCATCATGCTCTGAATCACACATATTGCAACCATTACCTGTAGCCATTTTTTTTCAGTACTCCATTTGAGATATTTTTATTTTTTGAAGATCTATCTTGATTCTATAAAGATAACATCCACCAAATCTCCATTGCTTCTTTTAGTTACAGTATCTCTGCTTGCATTGTGAAAGTTTTGCAGATGTGCTTTTCTTGTCTTAATTCCATACTCTCTGCATAATCTACAAAAATAGGTAACTTGTCTTTGGGATTTTGGTCTTGCATGATCTTCAAATTCTAAGATTGCAGTTTGCATGGAATCCCTCCATAATTATTCTATTTTAATATTGTCATAAATATGACAATATGTTATTTATGGATAATTTATGCAAAATCTTTATATTTTGTAACCTCTATTACATACACCGGTGATTAAAAGATGTTTGATGACCAATTCGAAAGAGCATTTCGAAGATTGTCTAGTCCTTTTTTTGCCATGGATGACGTCTTCGAATATACAAAACCAACCAATATCCAGACAGCTGGACCATACTACTATGGTTATGTAAAGACCATAGGAGAAGATGGAGTTCCTCATGTCACTGAGTGGGGAAATGCCAAACCAACTAGTACTCTTGCTGATTCCAAAGTAAGAGATCCATACGTTGATGTCTCAGTCAATGACAAAGAACGTACTTTGAAACTGGTATCAGAGATGCCCGGAATTGAAAAGTCTGATATCAAGTTGAATGTATCAGGAAAGTATGTTATGCTTTCAGCTGAGCATGGCGACAGAAAGTACGAAAAGAAAATACCTCTACCATCAAAAGTAGACGAAAACTCTGCAAAAGCCAAGTACACAAATGGGGTTTTAGAACTAACTCTATCCCTAGCAAAAGAGCAACCCCAAGGAAAGCTTATTGCAGTGGAGTAAATTGCGGAGGAGAAAAAAGATGAAAGTAAATTCGTCAATAGAGCAAATCAAAGGATTTGTCAAAACTTCGATGGAAAAAGTTTCCTCAGAATCTGAGGAGATTCTTTCCAAATGGAAGTTTGGCAGGAGAAACTTTCCTTGAGGTGAAACCAAAATGCAAAAGATGAGTACATGGAATAAGATGGTACATGCGCCATTCAAAAAAGTAGTTGCATTTGATCTTGCCTGCATGGCAATGGGTGTTCCCATTGGTGCAGGAATTGCAACTGCATTTCTGACTGGTGACATTTACAAAATAGCACATTGGGTGATCCAACATGCCGGACACATTATGTAGACAGTGTGGTGGAGAACTAGAGATGCATCTGCAATGTGAACATTGCAGACAAGCATTACAACTAGTTTGCACTAATTGCGCCCAACCAACTGAAGTCAGATTCCATAGTCAATGCATGTACGGTGAGGAGGTATTATGTCACACAGTCGCAGCTCTTGCATAAATCAAAGGACAAGCGATTCATCTATGTGGGGAGCCCCTTCCTCCCCACATATTACAACTTTTGTAGGCTTGTGTCACAAATGCTGGTCAAGCAACGTCCGAGTTGCCCTTACTGACTCCTGTGAGATATTGTGCAACAAGTGTTTTGGAGGAAACTCGAGATGTTAGAACAGGCCTCCAAAACAGGCATTGACTGCAAACATTCTATTTTATTGAAAAACCATCAATCTGCAAAATATTGCTGCATGAAGTGTAGCATTGAATTTTCTGCAAAGGAGAAAAAAAATTGATCATACAAATTCCGAAAATCATCTATGGGCTTCCAATTGTTATTGGTATTGCAGTATTGATTACGTTTGTTTTGGATAGTTCAGATTTTACATCAAATCCTGTAAATTCTATGAGTCATTTTGATGATTCTGAAAATGATAACTTGTATTCTAATAATCTGTACTCAGGTCCATTTGCCATTTTAGATGGAACTTATGGTGTTGATGATACTGTATTTCTAATTGGAGATCAAATCCCATTAGATTCCAAAGGAAAAATAGATTTTATTCGTCCTGATGGAAAAATACATCACACATTACAATATGATGGATCAAAAGATGCTGTTAATCACTACTTTACCCCTGTATCTTCTAGTGATTTAGAAGAATGTTCTGATTGTGAGTTTTTTGGTACTTGGAAAATATCTTTTAGAAGTGAACAAGGAATGACTTATCTTCCAATCACTTTTCAAGTAAATGATATAGACTAAAATCTATTCTAAATTATGCATTGACTGCAAATCTTTCTGAAATTCTGCCAAGCCCTCAGGAACTTCAACTGCAATAGAGTCCTTTAATGACAATTCCTTTGACTTTTTCTCATTCCAAACTTTGGAATTGAACTGGACTACTTCTTCTGTGATTTTAGAGTAATCTTCTACATCTTCTGCTTCTACTTGTCTTTCTGTATGGATACTATTCTCAGAGTATAATGTCTGCCAGAGATACTCTGTGATAAATGGTGTAATTGGTGCTAGTAGTTTTAGAATTGTAGAGAGTGTTTTGTGTAGGGTGTAAATGGCAGCATCTCTTTCTTCTTCTGAGAATCCTTCTCCGTAGGCTCGTTTTTTGACCATTTCAATATAGTGAGCTGCAAAAAGATTCCAAGTAAATTCCCTAATTGCAATTGCTGGAACAAAAAAGTTGTACTCATCATATCCTTTCTTGCAATCTTTAACTAAATTATTTAGTTCAGATAAAATCCATTTATCTACTGTAGTCGGCTTGCCTTCTTTGACTATAGGAAAGCTAGACAAGAATCTTGAGACATTCCATAGCTTGCTTAAGAATTTCTTTGTTGACTCTATCTTTTGTTCATTGCATCTAAAGTCATATCCGTGATTAGTCTCACTTGCACTCCAAAATCGGAATGTGTCAGCTCCAAACTTTTCAATTACTGGAAGTGGATCAATTGCGTTTCCTTTACTTTTACTCATCTTCGTTCCTTTCTCATCTAGACCATAACCCATAATCCAAGCTTCAATCCATGGTTTCTTACCCGTTAACATATCACATCGCAATAGTGTATAGTATAGCCATGTCCTTACGATATCTTTTGCTTGAGGTCTAATTGATGTTGGATAAACTTTGGCAAAAAATTCTTTGTCTTTGTGATATTTTGATACAAACAATGGCGACACACTAGAGTCCATCCATGTATCAAATGTTCTATCCTCGCCAGTAAATTCAGCAGCTCCACACTTACTGCATTTGTCTATTGGACACTTTTCTTTCCATGGTTGATAATATTTTCCTGGTTCAGGAACATGTGGTTCAGAACAACTAGAACAATACCAGATAGGAATCTCTGTTCCATAGTATCTTCTTCGAGATATTGGCCAGTCAATGGATATGGAATCAAGCCAATTCATCAAAATTTGTTTGTGCATAGAGGGGTAAAACGTGATTTCTGAGCCTAATTTTCGCATTTTCTCAATGGAGTCTTTTTGTTTGAGATAGTACTCCTCCATTGGAATAATCTCAATTGGAATCTTGCTTCTTTCTGAAATTGGTGTTCTGTGAGAAATCTCCTCAATCTTTTCTACAAAACCATTTGATTCTAAATCCTCGATAATTTTTTCTCTTGCTTGTTTTGGTTTTAGTCCTGCATATTTTTCTGCAACTTCAGTCATTCTTCCATCAAGACCAATTGCAACAATCTCTTCTAGCTTCATCTCTCTGAATAGTGCAACGTCGTTTTGATCACCGTAACTACAAACCATTACAGCTCCTGAGCCAAAGTCTTGTTGTGCAGAGTGGTGAGTCTTGATTTCTACTTCTGCACCAGTAATTGGAACTATTACCTTACTTCCAACAAATGGAGTGTATCTTTTGTCTTCAGGATTTACTATAATGGTACGACATGCACAAAGCAGTTCAGGTCTTGTACTTGCAATGATTATTTCTTTGTCTGTATCTTTAATCTTGAATTTCATGTGGACTAGTTTTGTCTGCAAGTCTTGGTATGCAATTTCAGCATCTGCAATTGTAGTTCCTGAAACCCAATCGTAGTTGTTAGGTCTAGTAGCTAAAACAATTTTTCCTTCTTTCCATAGTGTGATAAATGTAGATTGTGTTAATGCCCGATACTCTTCTGAATCTGTTCTGTAATGGTTCTTCAAATCACCACTAAGACCAAGATTTGTCATGATTAACACCATCTCCTCTTCCAAGTCATCAAGTGCTTCTCTGCATAAATCCAAAAACTCTCCACGTTCTGTTTCTCTCATTCTGATGTTGTGCTTTTTTTCAGTGTAGAACTCTACAGGCAATCCGTTTCTGTCAATGCCAATTGGAAAGTAAACATTTTTTCCATTCATTCTTGCAGTTCTTGCAATCATGTCTATCTGGGAGTAGTGAGCAGCAGCTCCAATGTGCCAAGGCCTGCCTGATGGGTATGGTGGAGGCGTATCTATGGTGTAATTATCATCAGTTGGAGTGAATTTGTAAATGTCAGAGTCCTGCCATTTTTTTAAGACCTGTGCTTCTAACTCTGGATTCCATGCCTTTTCTGTAATTTTTGGGTCCATTTTGTATTATCTTGAGATATTTGAGATGATATGGGAGCCTTTGTTGTATCCCTCATAGATGTAAACACCGACTGCTTCAACATTTGCTGGCATCTTTGGTGCTAGTAATTTGATAAGTTCACTTGAAAGATTTTCTACTGTAGCTTCACCTTCTAAAAGATAGGTTGTATTTTTTGGAACTTGCAATTCAAACATTCCTTTAGGACCTTCAAATGATATGACATAGTGAGAGTCGTCTTCTGATTTTAGATATTTTCTGTTAATGAAGAATTTGTGATCAAATGCGGTTAAAACTTCTTTAACGATTCTTTTTGCAACACCAAAGTCTACAAGTAAATTGTCTTTCATCTGTCCAACTAGTTCAACCATTACAGATGATGTATGTCCATGTAGTATGGAGCATTTCTCAACTAGTGGCAAGATGTGTGCATAATCAAATGCAAATGATCCATCATCTAAAAAGATAGAACCTGTTTGTGGTGTTTTATCATAAAATACAATATCTTGTAATTCTTTTAACTGTGCAGCATATTTTCCATGTCCAATTGCCATGATTTTTTGGTCAGGAAAGTCTTCTTTGATCTGTTTGTATTTTGCAATGTCATCTTCATTGTCAATTACTTCTATGAGTCCCTTTGCAGTTTTAAAATCAATTGTAATTTCAGTTCCATTTTTCAATGTAACCTTGTGATTGTATTGGTATTCATCTTCCAAAAAGTCTAGCATCTGGGCTACCGTTAACTCTGTTCGAGTTTTCATGAGGTTTCCTTTCTTGTCGATATACCTAAAGTCAGAATCCAATATTGTGGGACTTGTTGCCATGTAAAGTCATCTGCACCAGAGTCATTATATAAATTCTGAAATATTTGTGCCTAGAATTCTCATCAAACCAGCGAATTTAGAATTCTGGCTAGATTGATATCATTTTTTGTGATGCCACCTGCATCATGAGTCATCAAATCGATTACGAGTCTGTTGTATACGTTAAACCACTCTGGATGATGATTCATTTTCTCAATCTCCATTGCTGCTCTGGTCATAAATCCAAATGCTTGATTGAAGCTCTTAAATTCAATTTCTCTATGTAGTTTTTCATTTATCATACTCCATCCTGGTAAATCTTTCAATTCTACTTCAATTTCTTCTTGTGATAGTCTCATCATTTACAGTATATTTTATCTAAATTAATAGTTAAAGAGTTTGATTCATTACCCTTTGTAGAATTATAGGGATAGAAATGGATGCCAAATACCAAGAGTTATTTGATAATATCAAAACTTCAATCACTCAAACTGTAACACAAAACAAAATTGGAGTTGCATATTCCGGCGGTGTTGATAGTACTCTAATCTCAAAGATTTGCCAAGACATGAACTATGATGTCACCTTACTTACAATTGGATTCTCTGAATCCCATGATATCTTATTTGCAAAAGAAGTTAACGAACAAATGAATTACCCTCACCATGTCTTAGAGATTGATTCAGAAACATTCCCATCTATTTCATCTGGAATTCATGAAAAAATAAAAACTGACAATCTTTCATGGAATGAAAACTGTATTGCATTTTACTATGTATCAAAGCTTGCAAACAGATTGGGTATCAATACAGTAGTTACTGCAAACGGAATCGATGAGTTATTTTGTGGCTATAATGCGTATAGAGAGGCATTTTCAGATGGTGACTCTAAAATCAATAAAGTAATGGATTCAAAACTAGACAATGAACTAAAGATGATGAAGGCAGTAAATCTAATTGCATCAGAATTTGATGTAAAAATTTTACAGCCATTGTTATCTGAAGATTTTATTAATTATGCAAAGACAGTTTCAATTTCAGAAAAGATTACAGATTCTGAAGATCTATACAGAAAACATATCATACGAAAACTAGCAAAAGAAGTTGGTGTTCCTGAAATTTCTTGTAACAAAAGAAAAAAAGCACTACAGTATGGCTCTAAAATTCACAAAACTCTACTAAAGACTAGATGAATTTTTTTACTGTCTTTTGAACAGATTTTTGTACATTACTAATAATTGCAGGTGATGCACCCAGATGTTTTTCTGGTGAAAATATTGCATCAATTTCTTTTTCAGTTAACTTTGATGAGAATGCTTTGTCGTTTTTGATTGCATCTTTGTAAAACATTCCCTTGTCATTTGCCTCAAATGCGACTCTTTGCACGTCTCTATATGCGACAAATCTTGGCACTCCTTTTTTGATTAGTGCCTCTAGTACAAACTCTGCAAATATCTGTCCCTTTGTGATGTAGAGATTATCTACAATTCTCTTCTCATTTACCATTAGATTAGAAACAATTCTAGTCATGGTTTCCAACATTTCATCTACTAGAATGGATACTGTAGGAATTACAAATCGCTCATTAGCTGAATTTGATAAATCACGTTCATGCCATAGTGGAATGTTCTCAAATGATACTCCAACTTGGCTTCTTACTAGTTTGGATAATGATGATACACGCTCACTTTTGATTGGATTTCTCTTTACTGGAACTGCACTGCTTCCCATCTGTCCTTTCTTGAATTGCTCTGCTACTTCACCAATTTCAGTTCTCTGAAGGTTTCTAATCTCAATTGCAATCTTTTCTAATGTAGCGCCAATCAAAGCAAGCTCAAAGACGTATTCTGCATATCTTTCCCTTGGAACTACCTGTGTTGTAACTTCTGCTGGAAATAACTTTAATCGCTTGGCAGCTCTTCTTTGCACTTCAAGTGACTTTGCACCCATCAGTGAACCTGTTCCAACCACTCCTAATGTTTTACAAATCAAAATTCTTTTCTTAATCTCTTCAATTCTCTCAACATGTTTTGCCATCTCTGCTGCCCAGTTTGCAAATTTCAAACCAAATGAAATGATACTTGCATGCTGTCCGTGTGTTCTACCAACTGCTGGAATCTTTGAGTGCTTTACTGCTTTTTTTGCCAGAATTGATGCCATCTTTGCAACTTTGGGTTCAATGATTTGCAATGCATCTCGCATTTGCATTGAATTGCTTGTATCAACCAAGTCATTACTAGTCAGTCCATAGTGAATCCATGGTCTTGCATCTTTGCTACACTTTTCACTTAGTGATTCTACTAGTGCTGCAGTGTCGTGATCACTTTTGGCTTCTAATTGTTTGATTCTTTTTGCAGTAATCTTACCAGACGTTGCAGCTTTGTGAATTTGTTTTCCGACTGTTTTTGGAATCATTCCAATTTCACTTTGAGAAATTGCAGCTGCACCTTCAATTTCTAATTGATAATTGACTTTTTTTTGCTCACTAAAAATCTCCATCATCTCTTTAGTGCCATAACGACCACTATCAATAGGTAGAATTGCCAATATTTTGAGTTGAATTTATCGGAAAATAAATCTACTTCTTGTGTATTTCACGCATTATTTGAGGCTAAATTTTGGGATATTATGTAATCCTTAAAACTCATTTTGACGTAAACCCTGGAGAATGGAGATGAAATCTAATTCATGATATTTTCTATGATGCAAGATTTGTATTATTCCTAGGGTTTTTTCTGTTTGGTTTATTTTTTGTTTTTGATGACGTTTATGGTATTTCAGTTAACTTTGAAATTGAGGTTTCTTTAGATAAAAATCAGTATGAAATCGGTGAACAAATAACTGTACAAGTTGTAGATACTGACAAAAATATATCTTCAAACACAAAGGATTCAATAACTGCAGAAATTGTAACACGTGTTTCACCATACACTGTACCTGTTACGATAGATACTTTTCAACTTGTAGAGACTGATGTTAATTCCGGAATTTTTATTGGAATATCTAGACCTATCTCTGAACAAGACTTTATACATTCATCAGGTATTGCAAACAAGTACATCAGTGCAAGCTATACTCCTGAATATCGTGGAAATATTTACAGCTCTGAATATGCAACTTTGATAGCTCCTCCACCTCCACCTCCAGAACCTGTTTATGGTTCAAGTGGTCTTTATTGTCCTCCTAGTGCTGGTGGTTATGTGTATGATCCTCAAGGAGTACCCAGAGAAAATTTTGGATCTTATGTGAATTCATTTTGGTGTTCTTATGGTGATTATGAAAGTGGGTATTGGTCATCAACAGGAACTGTTTCAGTAAATTGGCAGTATCAAGGAAACTATGATGATATTTATCATGATTATGATTGTGGTACTGAACAAAAAGTAGGTTCTACAACATGGATAGCTAGTGATGATGTTGCTGTAGTAGCCGGTTATTCTAATCAAGTTTATTATCAATCCACTACGGCATTCAAAAGTGCAGCATTAGATCTTTTATCTCAAGTTGAGCAATTAGACATTGCAGTTCCTTGTGGAGAATCTTCGACAACTGATTCAGAAGAAGGTGTTTCAGTTGGTGGGGATACAATAACACCGATTCCTACCCCCGAACCAATACCTGCACCATACCCTGAACCCATACCTGCCCCAGAACCTGAATTAGAGGAATGTCGTGATTTTGAACTCATTGTACGAAAGAAGATAGAGACCATTGCTCCAGGTGATACTGCATCATTTCCAATTTTTGTAGGACATGTAAATCCAACATGTGATGTATTACAAAAACATGTTACAGTTGCATTGAGTCTTACTACTGATTCCCAAAAACTTCGTCAAGATGGGGATTGGGGATTTCCAACAATTAACAAATCTATTGCTGCAACTGCACCTTTTGATACTACTCTTAATGTTTACACGTTACCAACAATCCCTGTAAATCACTACTCTCTTCTAGTTATTGCCAAAGATTCTGATGGAAATCAAAAGACATCTAGCGTTGATGTTATTATAGAAAAACCAGAACCTGTTGTAGGACAAAAAAGTGGAGTTGTCTTTGTAGTTCAAGGTGAGGTAACCGTAAAACGTACTTCAGGAGATGTTGAATATTTGACACAAAATTCAATTCTTTATGCTGGGGATAGAATTTTTACTTTGAATAGTGGACATATTGAAATCATATTTCAATCTGGTCACAAAGTTATTCTTGGTCCTAATTCTGAATTTGAATTAGCTGATACAAGTAAAGAAAAATCAAAATTTCAATTATTGAAAGGCAAGGTACATGCATTTTTTGAAAAAGGATGTCTTCTTTGCATAATTGAAACTCAGAAAGCAAATCTTGCAGTGCGAGGTACTGAATTCATTACTACTCACACAGGAGATGTCACTACAGTTGAACTAATAGAAGGAACTGTAGAAATAACAAATCTTGTTAATAGAAATACAAAAATTGTTAGCGCTGGTGATGTTGCATCTATAGACAATTTTGGAATCCATGTTGAATCATCGATGGATGATAAAGACACTCAAGAAGAATATTTTGATGAAGGATATTCTGGATTTGATGGTCCTGATGGAACTTATGATGGACCTGGAGATGTCAGAACTGATGATGATGGATACGAAGACGAATACGATTTCGATTACTATGACTATGAAGACCCACCAAATCTAGAATATGTTCTACATGATCTTAGTAACTATAATGTAGCAATGAAAATCCCAGATCATTGGAAAACTTGGGCATCAATCAACACATCTGAATTTCCACATAGGACTTTCTACTCATTTTGGTATAATTCCTGGATGAATTGGTTGGCCCTTGGAATATATCATGATGTGGGGCAACAAATTGATTTACAAAACTATGACCAAGTAACTGACTTTATCGAAGATTATGAAAGACAGTGGTGTATTGATTCTCAAACAACTCCTGTCTATCTTGATGATCCTGGTGAAGAAGGATGGATGACTTGTTTAGACATTCCGAATTTTAATTTCAAAAAAATTACAGTAAATGGATTAGATGCAATTCAAGTATCTTATGAAATTTCTGAAAAATTTAGATTTGAGCGTGGTGATGAGGTTGAATTTGAGAAATGGCAGCGTTGGTTGAATCTAATTCCATATGATGATGATATAATTTTGGTAGGTGGTGAAACAATCAGTAAAAACATTGGACAACAACAACGAATTATTTTTGATTCTATCAACTCATTTCAAATTTTAGATGTAACTAAACCTGTATTCTTGGAAACCCTGTATAGACAAGATGCAATACCTGAAAGACCCTTGTCTCCTACTGAAACACTTCCTCTTGTAGAATCTGATTTTGTAGATATAACACCTTCAGTGTCTCAATCTAACTCTGATTCAATTAGTATAGTCCTTGAACAAAATGAAATGCAATTACAATGGTATGAACCAATCCAACTAAAAATTTCTGGTGAAATAGAAGATTATTCTCGTGGTGCAAGAATTTTATTTACTATAACAGATCCTAATGGACAGACTGCTGAACAAAAAATCGTTGGTACCAAAGATGGTAATTACGAGAACGTTCTCTGGTTTGATAAGAGAACAATTCATGGTGAATATGAAATTCAAGCAGAATATCAAGGACAAGAAACTGATACTGTGACATTTAATCTACTTCCACCATACAAACAAAAATCTACAGAATTGTTACAAGAAAAAAATCTTTCACGAAAACAAGTCCCTGAATGGATTAAAAATAACGTACAGTGGTGGGCAGATGGTGCAATTGGAGATGATTCTTTCAAACAAGGAATCTCATTTATGATTAAAGAAGACATTATTGCAATTGATGATTTACCTGAATCATCTGACACATCTGAGGATACAATTCCGTATTGGGTAAAAAATAATGCAAAGTGGTGGGCTGAAGGACAAATTGATGAAACTGAATTTGTTAATGGTCTCAAATACATGGTAGAAAAGGGGTTAATTGGAGTAAATTAATTCCAATTACTAATATCGTGATTTGTTTATTGTAGCAATTTTTCTTTGAGATCTAGGCTCCTTTGTTTTAGCTTTTGATTTGTTCACTTTGCCTTCTTTTTTCATACTTTTTCCACTTCTTCTTGCTGCTCGTGATGCTTTTGCTCTAGTTTTTTGCTCTTCTTTTTGTTTTTCTATTTCTTCTTTAGTTAATTTTGCTCTTGCCATACTTACTAAGAGTAATCTATCATAGATAAATTCTATCATCATTTTCTTGTTTTGATTTTTCATGGATCAAATTTTTACTGAAGATTAAAATTGGAACCTTGTAGCTTTTCAAATGATATGACTATAGTTACTCCAAAAAAAATTGGAGAAAATCAATACCAAATTGATGCTGATTCTAATTTGGGCATGAAAGTTCCTGTAAGAATTTACGCAAATGAAGGATTACTTGAGAAGATGCTTACTGATAGAACCATTATGCAAGCACGTAATGTTTCCTCAATTCCGGGAATTGTGGGGCATAGTGTTGTTTTGCCTGATGGACATGAAGGGTATGGATTTCCAGTAGGTGGCGTTGCTGCTATGGATGCTGAAGAAGGAATGATCAGTCCAGGTGGTGTAGGTTACGATATTAATTGCGGAGTCAGACTATTGCGCTCAAATTTAACTGAAGATTTGGTTCGCTCTAAACTAAAAGACATTGTCACTGATCTTTTTAGTTCCATTCCATCTGGTGTGGGTTCTAAAGGTGCTGTAAAACTGAGTCATTCAGAACTTGATGAGGTTCTAGTCAATGGTGTAAACTGGGCAATTGATCATGGCTATGGTTCAACAAATGATTCAGATGTATGTGAAGAAAACGGTCAGATTAAAAACGCAGATCCAAACAAAGTTTCAGATAAAGCAAGAAAGAGGGGTGCACCACAACTTGGTAGTTTAGGCTCAGGAAACCATTTTCTTGAGATTCAAAAAGTTGCAGAAATTCACAACCAAGAAGCAGCTGAGAAAATGGGAATCAAAGAAGGAACAATTACAGTTCTAGTTCATTGTGGTTCAAGAGGATTTGGACATCAAGTTTGTAGTGATTATCTAAGAGTTGCAGAACAAGCCATGAGCAAATATGATATCTCATTGCCAGACAGAGAACTTGCATGTGTTCCTAATACCTCTGAAGAAGGAGAGTCTTACAGAAAAGCAATGTTTGCAGCACTAAACTTTGCTTGGAGTAACAGACAGATGATTACTCATTGGACCCGAAAATCTTTTGAACGAGTCTTTAATCAATCAGAATCAGATCTTGACATGAAACTAGTTTATGATGTTGCACACAATATTGCTAAAGTTGAAAAACACAAAGTAAATGGTAAGGAGAGAAAACTAGTTGTTCACAGAAAAGGTGCAACTAGAGCATTTCCTGCAAACAGAGATGAGATTCCTTCAAAGTATCGTCACTTGGGCCAACCTGTCTTGGTACCTGGTTCTATGGGTACTGCAAGCTGGATTTTACTTGGACAACCAAATTCCATGGATCTAAGCTTTGGCTCTACTGCACATGGAGCAGGTAGAACAATGTCTCGTTCCAAGGCAAGGAGAAACTATACTGAAAATGACGTAAAAAAATCCCTAAATGATAAGGGCATCTTTATCAAAGCATTGACCAGAGATGGAGTTGTGGAAGAAACACCTCAAGCCTACAAAGATGTTGATGCTGTAGTTGATGTTTCTCACAATCTAGGAATTGCCACTAAAGTAGCAAAATTAGTGCCTATAGGTGTGATAAAAGGTTGAGTGAAGAAGATTCAGAACTAGAGAGACTAAAAGCAAAACGACTAGCCGAGATGCAAAAAAATCTTGTATCTCGACAGAGTTCAGAAAAATCCACAGAACAGACTCAACAAAAGCCTGCTGAGAATCCAAGAGATATTCTAGTCAAAGTTTTAGGATTCAGGGGACTCGAAGTTTTAGAAAACGCAGAATCACAATTTCCAAATGAAACAAAAATTATTGTACAAAAATTATCTGAATTGATAAAATCCGGTGAGATTAACGAAACAATTGATGGTGGAAAATTAATGACACTGTTTAGATCAGTTGGACTAAACATTAGACTTGAAACAAAGATCAATGTTGAACAAGACGGCAAGTTTGTTTCATTGACTGATAAACTCAGCAAACAATCATCTCAGGATGAAGAAGAATGACTATAACTTTAGAAATTTCCACAAAAAATTATTCTGATGATTCATTCAATATCAAAAAAGCGCTATCTCATATGGAAACGCTTACTGGTGGATACAATGGATACGTGTTCAGTGAACCAACCGAAAACTTTGGTTGGACCTTTTTCAAAATTGCATTCAAACCTGAACTACACAATGGAATTGTAGAAAAGTTTGATGACATGTTATCAAAATACCGTTCTAGTACTCAAGAAGAAAAGTTTGCTGAATTTATGAAAGATTATTTTGCTTCTAAAAATTGTGACGTAAAAATTAAAGTCGCCTAGACCCTTCTTCCTCTCTTTCCACCCTTCTTTCTAGTGGTGTCGTGAGGAATAGGTGTAACATCATCAATTCTTCCAATCTTAAATCCGCCTCTTGCTAGTGCTCTGATTGCAGCTTGTGCTCCTGGACCTGGTACTCTAGAACCAACTCCACCGACTGCACGAACTCTGATGTGAAATCCTGTGAATCCTTTTGTCTTTGCAGATTCTACTACTGCATTTGCAGCTTTCATTGCAGCAAATGGTGATGATTCGTATCTGTCTGCATTGACATGAATTCCACCAGAACTAATGGAAACAGTTTCTCCACCAGTTAGATCGGTCATGTGAATGATTGTGTTATTGTAACTACTGTAAATGTGAGCGATACCCCATTTTTCTGGGCCCTCTTTCTTTGCCTCTGGTTGAGCTTTTTGCTCTACTGCTTCGGATTCAACTTCCTGGGCAGGTGCTTCAGTCTCTTCTACTGGTGCTTCCTCAACTTTGGCTTCAGTTTCTGACAATGACTACTCACACCTAAAGGGGTTTAAAAAACATTGATTTTCAGATTTTGCTTTAATTTGGTCACTTGACTCAAAAACGACTATTATTCTTATACTGACAAACTCAAAGATTCTCTATGGGTTCTATTTTGTTTCTGGCAATTGGTGTTGCAGTAGCTGCTGCCTTGTTTGGTTCAATGGCAATTCAATCATTTACTCCGATCAATGAAGTGATTTTGTCACCTCAAGAGAAAAAATGCCAACAAATTGCAAATGAAGGATACAAAATGCATGCACTATATCCTGAAGCACATCCTGATGACTTGCCAGACGATGACAGAAAACGATTGTTATACCTTGATGATTTGTGGATGACTGAATGTGTTGCAGTTTTGCCTGCTGAATCTGTTTTTAGTATTGTAAATAATGTTGAAAGAGATGTGTCTTCAGGTGAATAATTACCTAAAGTGTTTCCAACCCGCGTCTTTTAGAATAATTTCTTTGTTGTTTCTTTGCAAGACTACCCCTTTTCCTGCAGTCACGTAACCAATCTCAATAATTGGTGTTTTGAGTAATCTTGCATTTTTTAGAACGGTTTGTTTGTGTTTTGGATTAATGGTAAATACAAACTCATATTCTTCACCTCCGTGAAAAACTAGATTATCTATATTCAGTTTTTGCATCTTTGCATGAGTTTCCAAGTCTTTTTTGTGTAGGGAATTGGTAATGACAAATTTCTTTTTTGATTGTTTTGCCATCTCATTAAGTGTAGTAGATAGACCGTCACTAGAATCCATTGCTGATGAAAAATATCTCTTGTTTCTTATCCCAAAACTCATTGGTGGCTTTGGATGTAACACTGACTGGACAGCTTTTTTGACAAAATCTCTTTTCCCACTTTTTTTGTGTAGCAATATATCCAAACCTGCTGCAGTATATCCAAATGGACCTGTTGTAAAAATTAGATCTTTATTCTTTGAGCCTCTCCTAGGTATTATGCCATCAGAACTGCCAAACAGACATACATTAAACACAATTTCTCTTCCTTCATTTGTATCTCCTCCTAGAATGGAAATCCCAAACTCTTTGCAGGCTTTTCTAAAGCCATTTGCAGCATCCTCAATCTTTGAGCGTGATATGTCTGAAGGAAAATTAACTGAAATAATGCCATATTGAGGCCTAATTCCTTTTGCTGCAAAATCACTTACACATGCAACTATGCTTTTTCTTGCAGCATCTGATAGTTTCATTTTTGGAGGAATATCAGTACTCTCAACTAATGTGTCTGTTTTTGCTATAACCTTGGACTTGCTTAACTTGAAAATTTCCACATCTTCAGATACAAAATTCTTGTTTCCTAGTTTTTTCTGAAAAATTTTGATAATGTCTGACTCATCTAATTTTGTCATAACTTTGCTTCACCAATTCTATTGTGTCTTTTACAATTTGCCTACATTTTTCTTCATCATTTGATTCAGCTGAAACTCTAATGATGTCTTCAGTGTTTGATTTTCTAATTAATACCCAACTGTCTTCATCAATAATTCCTTTAACCCCATCCAATGTATTAACTTCTGAATACTCTTTAGATAATTTCGAATGCACATCATCTATTACTTTGTCATGAAATTGTGAATCAATTGCAGTCTTGTCTCTAATTTGGAAATAGCTTTCCATAAAATTCAAAATTTCATTGAACTTTTTGGTTCCTAACATAGATGAAATTAAACCACTGGTGAGAATCCCTTCTCTACAATAATTGAATTCAGGTAAAATAAAGCCACCACTACTTCCTTCTCCTCCAGCTTGTGCGTTACTTTCTAACATTTGTTCAATAACATTTGCTTCGCCTACTTTGGTTCTTTGAACAGTTCCACCTCTTTCTTTGATGAATTTTTCAACTGAAACACTTGTATCAATACTTAGAACAAACTTCTTGTATCCTAGTTCTAATGATTTTGCAACTCCTAGCCCTAATGTTACATCTGGTGTTTGTTTTTTTCCATTTCTAACCACAACTAACCGATCGCCATCTAGATCAAACGCAAACCCAATTTCCTTGTTAGATGATGCTGAAACAAGTTCTGACAAGTTGTCTGCAGTGGGATCAGGCCCTCTGGAACATCCTTCTAGGTTCTCATTTAGTGTGAGAACCTTACATCCAATAGATTCCAATAAGTCAGGTGCAAATCCTTTTGCCGCACCACCCCCAATATCTACTACAATTTCAGGTTGATTTTCTAAATTTCCTATGATTTTCTTTGCATCTTCAACATATGATGATGAAATATCTTGTTCATTACCAATTTTTGATTTTGTTATTTCTTGTTTTTCGATTATTTGTGGAAGCTCCTTTTCATTTATTCCTCTTCCTTTTATGATGAACTTCATACCATTCCACTCAATTGGATTGTGAGATGAAGACACAACTATTCCTGCACCATACTTTCTTGCTTCTCTAAAAACAACTGGTGTCGGCACAGTTCCTAAATTAAAAACGTCTATTCCATTTTTCATCAATGCTGCACTAGCTGTATCTTTTATCATAAATCCTGAAGGTCTTGTATCTTTTCCAATCACACATTTTTGTGATTTTACTAGTGATGAAAAATTGTTACAAAACTCTAATACGTCTTTTAGATTAAGATCTTCTCCAAATATTCCTCTAATTCCAGAAATTGTTTTTTTCAATTAATCCAACTCAGAAAGGCTTTTTATTAACTCTGATGGATTTATCCAATCGTGCCTTGGTAGCTCAGCCTGGTAGAGCGAACGCCTCGTAAGCGTTAGGTCGCGGGTTCGTATCCCGTCCGAGGCTTTGTAAATTTTCCAAAAAATATTTCTAAATTATTAAGAATTTGACTCATCAAGGGTTTCAATGTCGATCTCAAGTTCTTTTCCTAAACCTTCCCACCATTGTTTATTTTGTTCTGTCATATTCTCCTCATACATTACCTGGAATTGTCCTTTATAGATCTGTCGGTTGATTAAACGTTGATCAATTACTTGTATTTTTTGAAATTTCTAATTTGTTTTCTCTTCTTTTCTTCTTTTGAATTTTCTATACATGATTATCATAAGAGCAGCTCCTGCACATCCCCAAAAAACTGGTGATAATCCTGGTTCAATAGTAGGTTGAAGTGCTCCAACAAAACTTGCAAACATAATAACTATCAAACCTAATCCTCCCAATTCCAGCATTTTTGTCATATTTTCTCTGAGTTTTTTGATAATTTCAAAAAGATATATGGTTTTGTAAATTATGAAGAATATGGACAAGTATCTTACAGTAATTTTGATTTTTATGGTAGTTGGAATTCCAATTGCATTTTTCTCTCCAACGACTGGTGAAATGCGCGAACAACCTTTCATTCCATTATTTTATGGCTCAATTGCAGGAATAATCATCATTATCCTTTACAGTTCATACAAAGAGAAAAAGGAACGACAAAAGGCAAATGCTAGAAGACGTTCTAAGAAATAGATTTTAGAGTTCTAAACCAAATGATTCTGCAATACTTGAAAAGTTTGCATAAGACTCTAAATACTGTCTTCCTTTTGGCGTAATCACAAAAGTGTTTTTCCCATCAAATTCAATTTTATTGATCAGACCTGCGCCGGTCAAGTTTTCTAAGAATTTGGATAGTCTAGAATGTGATAAGTTTGCCTTTGTTAGAAGGGATGTTGTCTTGATACCTTCCTGTCCAGACTGTTCAGTAACAGTCAACAAATCCGCTACAATCTGCATGCTAGTTCTATAGGAAACCATACGTACTTTACTTTAAAACTCAGATATAAGGGTATTACCATTAATTCAGATCAGATAAATAATCTCTAGCCTGATTTGCCAACATTGTCTATTTCAATTCCTTGGTTTAATGACTTTGTTGGTGTCGCTTACAGGTACTATGATCTTAGAATGAATGTAGTTCCTCTGGTCTCTGACAGAAAAGAGTCTGCTTCTTTATGGCATGATACTATACGATATTGGGTAGATCCATCCATCAAAATCCGATTTGTAGAGACTGGCGAAAAGTACTGGTTCATCATGGGTGCTGATTCCCAAAAGCCTGACACAAATTTGTCTTTCTACAAAATTTTACAAAAATCTGAAAATTATGAGCGCTTCAAGAAAGGACATGGGGGAGAAGCATATCTAAGATTAGGTACGTATGCAAAAAAATCACTTGACGATGTAAAAAAAGATGCAATGTGTAATTGCGGTCATGAAGCAGCAGATCATGATGAAGGTGATGATGATGTATGTTTGTACAACAAATGTGATTGTAAAAAATTCACTAGTTTCCAAGTAAACTTGTTGAAAAGAAAAAAGACAATTACTGATATTAAATTCCTTGAAGAAAAAGATGTAAAGAGTGATCCTCTAGTTTGGAATTGTTTTAACGCAAATAAATTCTCAAAAGAAGATTAACATCAATCTAAGTGCTTGTTTACTCTAATGTGATCTCCGGGATAATGCTCATGAATTTTTTTTGAATAACAATCTCCGCAAATTGAACCTTCAATTCCCCACTCTTCCATGGGAACAAAACGAAGCTCAATCTTCTGACTACAAATTGCACATTTTTCTTTTAGTCCCAAAGTGACTCTGCTTTTTTTAATCGATATAAAAAACATTCTGGAAACTTGGTGAAAATTATGTTAAATACCACTTGTTTTTATGAAATTTAGGTAGTAGTCTGACCAATGTAAACCTCCTGCAAGATTTTTACTTGGTTGGACTCTGCCTACTAGAATCACAACAAACTGTTTGTTAGTTTTTTTAATGCTAATATTTCGTCTTCTTCTTGTCTAATTTTTTTATCAATTACCCTAAGCATTGTCTCATTCCAAACATGTTGGGAAAAGAAGTTGTGTTTTGTATTTGCCATCTCTATTTCATCATCTACTACTGTATCTTCAAGAAATTTTGTCACAATTATATCTGTCAACTTTAGAATTCTAGAATTAAGTTTGAAACTGCGAAAAACAGGCTCTATTTTTCTAATATCACCTTTAAAATCTCCCTTTGATTCCAAAATATTCTTGTGGAGAATTCTAAAGTACACTGCAACAAAAAACAATGTTGCGTATCTTTTTGTCTTGTGACCTCCCTTCTTTCCATACTTTAATGACTTTTTTGCATATTCTTTTACAAGATATGGGTACAACAAAATTCTGTAATCGTCTTTTAGATTATCATTGAAGATATCATCATACTTGCTCCCTCTTGGAAGAAATTGAGCTGGTGAACTGTATGCTTCTGTTGGCCTTTGTTCAATTCCTGCAACTAAAGACTGGATTGCATCTTTTGCAACAATGACTTTTTTGTGATTATCTGGAAGGTAATTGTTGTATGTAGAGTCTCCTGCATATTCACATTGTTTGGATTTTGATTTTGTATCAAAAGAACCTGCTTGAATTTCATAAAAATAGCCACAATTTTTTAATTGTGATTTTATTGATTTGTGAAAATCCATCAAAGAAACTAAATCCTTTCCTCTTACTGAGTTCTGAGAATTTCTATACTTTGTAATATTATTTTGTTCTTGTTCATCATCTGCTTTGATTATTGTTACTGTCATTGAACCATCCATGTTTTTTGTTCTCTTTGAATGATCAAGTATGGAGTTTGATGTTTGAGCACCGTTTACTATCTGTGGTGCATGAAGCTCAATCATGTTCTCGCCCAGATCTGAAAAATCGCTTACTACAATAGTTATTCCGTTATTATAAAAAAAGAATTTGTTAGGATTACTTTGCAATGTTTCGCGCAGGCCTTTGTTAACTGTAGTCTTAAACTGCATCCATTGTCTGATATTTGATTCAAAAACATAGTCCCTATTCTTACTTACAAACTCTGTAAGTTCACGAAGTTTCAAAATTCCTAAAATCGTATTTTCGTGTCTTAGCATCTTTTCTAGTCGTATAGATGACTTTTTTCCTGCTGCTGGTTTCTTTATTCTGTCCCATAATTTCTGAATAATTTTTTCCTCATCAATTACTTCAACTAGATCATCATGGTACTCTACTTTTTGATCTGTTACATAACAGCACTTTACTTTAAGATTTTTTTCCTTTATTTTTGTAACAAGCTGAGCTAACTCTGGTCTCATTTTAGTCACGTCTTTTGAAAGTAACCTTTTTGCATCTTCTTTGAATTTTGCAATTGCTTCTAGTGAATGAGATGTTCCATACTTTGATTGAAATAATCTAATTGTATTATCTGAAAAATCTACTGGAAGATATGCATCAATGCCCAAGTCGTTTGCTCCATCTACAATTGCATCTGCAGCATCATCCTCTGTAGCCTCAAAAACTCGCGTTAATATCCACTGGAGAAAATTATTTCCTTTCTCGACATCACTTTTTGAGTTCTCAGCATATTCATGTATGCTACCTCTGATATTTTCTGCAAACCCTTCAAGAGGTGGGGTAGAGTTTTTTTGAACTAATAGTGTGTGTGAACCAGGTATGTATTCTAACAACCCATTTCCGTTTTGAGCCAAGTTACTTTTCTAGTATGTTATATATTTAGACAACTTGGTAATTATGTAATAACTCTATCTTGGATGTGAAATGATTTAATGAAAAAAATAACTACTTTATCTATAATTGGAATTATTACCATAGTAGCTTTAGTTGTTGCTTTTTCAACTGATGTAGACCCACAACCTGAACCGGTTCCTGAATCTACAGCGGATTCAGTTCCAGAAATTTTTCAATCAGAGTCTGAGATTCAAGGCGATGTTGTAATGCCAACAAAAGTTTCACGACCTGGTTGTGAGAAAGAAGATAAATGTTACATCCCATCTATAATTACAATTAGCGTAGGGGAATCAGTAACATGGGTAAATGAAGACTCTGCATTTCATAGTGTCACATCTGGATTTTATGATGCACCAATAGATCTTTTTGATAGTGGATATTTGGATCCTTTTGAAGCATACACACTTACTTTTGATGAATCAGGAACTTTTGATTATTTTTGTACCTTACATCCTTGGATGGAAGGACAAGTTATTGTTGAATAAAGGTACCCGAGGGAGTCGAACCCCCTTGTATAGGCTTTGCAGGCCCACGCATAACCGTTCTGCCAGAGTACCGTTTTGAAAAACACAAAATGAACAATTAAACTCTTTAGATTAGAATTTGTTAAATGGTTTTGAAGCCAATTTCACATCTTCTCCTTTTACCGTTTTTCTACCTGCATGAGAAGCCATATCTACTGCACTTTTAGCAATACCATTTGCTACTTCTTCAATCACTCTTCTTAATTCATCTGCAGATTCATCACTAACTCTTTCGGCACCTGCTTTTTTCAGAATTCTATACATGGCAGATAGACCTAATTCTGATGATTTCATAAATTTTATTTTAGTTTTTTCCGAAAAAAGATAATGAGTGAAAAAATATCACTAAGGAATCGATTTATACAGACTATTTTAAGAATTGATAAAGAAATGACATGGTATTTTGATTCTCACATACATTTGTCAGATCCTCACTATTCTTCTGATATGGATTTTACTTTACAGGAAATGGAGTTTTTGAAAATCAAAGCTTGTTGCGTGTCTATGGATGCAGAAAATTCACTACAAACTTTGGAGCTTGCAAAAAAAAGCAATCTTGTATTACCCTTTATTGGAATTCATCCTGAATGTACAAATGATGATTTAGAAAAAGTTGTTGATCTGATAGAAAACAATCATGATACACTTGCAGGAATTGGTGAAATAGGACTTGACCCTACGTATACCAACAACGATGAAGACTCTAAAAGACAAACTGTTGTCTTTGAAACTCTTCTGTCTTGTGCAGAAAAATCCCACAAACCAGTATCTATTCATTCTAGAAAGAGTTTAGATGATATTTTACAAATAATGACTTCATATAATACTGAGCATGCACTACTTCACTGGTTTGATGGAAGCAAAAAACAACTGCAAAAGGCCATGGATATGGGATTTTTTGTTTCCTTTGGTCCTGTGATGATCTATGCTAATGACAAACAGACTTTGTTATCAAAAAGTGACGAATCAAAAATTCTTGTAGAGACCGATGGTCCTGTTAGATTTTCTAGATGTTTTGAAATGAAATCCGCACAAATCAGCTTTATTCCCAGTGTGATTTTTGCTGCCTCCAAAGTTCTAGGCAAATCATTTGATGACACTGCATCATTGCTAGAAAAAAATTCAAACTCCTATCTTGGAATATAGATATAAAATACCCTAATCTTTAGACGAGGCGTGGATAGAATAAAACGTCTTTCATACGAAGTCTTGGACACTCACAAGTCTAAATTCGGTGAAGATTTTGCTGATAACAAAAAAGTTCTAGATCAAGTTTCTATTGTACGCTCAAAGGGCCTAAAAAACGAAGTTGCTGGATATATTACAAAATTTATCAAAAAAGAGATTCGCGAAGAAAAACAAAAACAAGCACGAATTGAATCCTCAAAAGCAGAACAGCAAGCTCAAGCAGACTATGAATCTGCAGATGAAACCACAGAAGCACCTGCTACAGAAACACCAGCAGTCGAGGCAACTGAAACCACAGAAGCACCTGCTACAGAAACACCAGCAGTCGAGGCAACTGAAACCACAGAAGCACCTGCTACAGAAACACCAGCAGTCGAGGCAACTGAAACCACAGAAGCACCTGCTACAGAAACACCAGCAGTCGAGGCAACTGAAACCACCAAAGAAAAATCTAAATAAATTAAATATTAATTTCAGACCTTGCACAAATAATCATGATTACTGTAAAACTAGTTGGCGGTGCCAAGAAATCTTTTTCAAAAGAACAACTAGAAATTGGAAAATCAGACATTACTATTCAAGAACTAATTGATCTATTATTACAATTACAACCAGATGATTCTCCAAAATTAGACACTGAGAACATTCTGATTGCCATTAATGGTGCTGATTCTTCTGCAATGGATGGAAAATCAACTATAATCAAAAACAATGATGTAGTTAGTATCATTCCTGTAATTCATGGCGGTGCTTCAAAGAAATTACTCTACAAAATATCTTCAAAACAGATACAGATTCTACAAATCAAAGGAAAAAAGGCAATTGATGTAAAGTTTCTCGATGATCTAAGAAAAAAATATCCCAAACTCCAACTTCAGGCAGTATCAAGCCAGTTTGTTTTGAATAGTTATCATATGAAAAAAATCTTATCTCTTTCACTAGAGTCTCAAAAAAACGATATCTTACTTTCAAACAAACCTGAAACCGATATCTTGATGCGCTTTGCATTGACAAAACAAATATCTGCTGCAATTGCATCTGTTGGAATAAAACCAAATGCTGATTTTATTTTAATTGCAATTGGAAACAAAACTAATCTACACTCTTTGCACAAGGAATTATCTCCATTAATCATTCCATTGTTTTCAAAAAACAATACAATCTTTCTAAAAAAATCTTTTAAGATTTCAAAAAAACAAATTGATTGCGTTTACTCCAAGACTCCTCTAGAAGATATTCTAGTAGAAAAGGCAGCAGTTTTACTCTGAAATACTGCGTTTTGTCTTCTCTGTGCTCAAAATATCTGACTTTTTTAGAATAGAAATTCCAGTCTTGTTGCCCAAAATTTCAATTAAGACAACCTTATCTGGAAATTCTAGTGAAACCTGATTTTCTATCTTGCTTGCAATTTTTTTAATTATTTCCTGACTGGATAAATCTGAATTTCTTTTTTCAATTGATATTCTGTATTTTTCATCTTTTGAAATTCTGTCTGATAACTCTTCTACAACTTTTTGAATCTCTTCGATTTTTGTCTCAACTATTTTCTGTAGTGGAATGATTCTCAAGCAATACCTTACACTCCATGGCTCATCAAGTAACATCTCCTTGATCTTTCCTACAACTTTTACTGGATCTAACTTTGTATCTGCAGTCAAGATGCCTGACATGCTAGTGATTATAACTTTGGGATCAGAATCCCCAAACTCCTCTAGAAATCCCCTTAGCTCATCTTCTGTTTCAGATTCTAGGTGTCTTGCACATGTTACTATCAAGTTCATAAACCCAAAATCTCCTCTTTGCTCAAAGAACCTTCTCTGATAATTTTGATTTGGCCATCTTCTATCTCAATAATTGTTGATTCTCCTTTGCTTGTAATTGTTCCCCCGTCAACAAAAACATCATAGTTTTCTACATTTTTGATACATTCCTGAGGATCAAAAAATGATGGTTGTCCTGAAACATTTGCACTAGTTCCAATTAGATACTTGCATTTTTCTAGCAGCTCTAGTGTGCATTTGTGATTTGGAACACGTAGTGCAATCTTATCTGCTAGATTTAGTGACTCTTTTAGTTTCATGTCAGTTAGTTTTAAAATGATTGTTAGCTGACCTGGCCAAAACTTTTCTACAATCTTTTTTGATTTATCATCAAAATCAGCAATTTGGCTTGCTATCTCTTTTGAGAAAACCAAGACTGGAAATGGTTTTGCAAAGTCCCGTGATTTTATCTCATAGACTTTTTTTACAGCTTTTTTATCATAAGGATTGCAACCAATCCCGTAAACGGTATCTGTTGGAAATACAGCTATTCCTCCTTCCTCTATTATTTCTGATGCTTTTCCAATTCCTTCTTTATTGCAATTTACTTTCAATGTTTTGTCCTAATTTTTTTGTTTTATTACCATTTTCTTTTGAATAAGTTTTTAACATCAAATTTTTTTTATTGTAAGGTATGTCTAGTGAGGATTATCCGGACACTGATTTTGAAGATGACTTTGATGATAATTTAGATGAGTTAGATGAAGAAGATTAGATGCTTAATCCAAAATTGTCTGCAAAACTTGTAAACTTGTAATATGCTTGAAGGAACTCTCTACCTGTTTGACTAATTTTGTATTTGTTATAACCTTGTGTGTCGACTTGTTCTAATAATCCTTGAGAAACCAATGTCTTTAGAATTCTTGAAATTCTAGAATGAGAAATGTTTGCTTTTCTAATCAGATAAGTTACTGTTGCCCCATCTTCGTCTTGAAGATCATCTCTGGTAGTAGCTAGTATATCACCAATAATTTTCATATGTGTCCTATACTCTGCCATTTCCTATGGTATAATCTTGATAATTTCTATGATAGGACGTTGATATTTTGCAATATACCAAAAAGATAAAAGAATTTGACAAATTGTAAATTTCGAGCCTAGACTGAATTATTCCAGTCCTTCATCAAATTTTATCTTAGTTAATGGAACTTTACTCACTGGAATGAATAATGCAATCAGGCCGCCAATCTTGATTACCATTGATACTGAATACAAAATTGATTCTGGGAATACAAATGAATACCATCCCAAAAATTCTCCAAGTGCTAATAATGCTAATCCAATTGAAACTGAGATTGCTCCTTTGTTTTTATTATCAATGTATGACAGCATTGTCTCAATTGCACCATACACCAACAAGATAAATGAAACTGATCTGAATAGATGCTCTAGTTGTACTGATGATACCAAGAACAACGGTAAGATTCCAACTGATCTAAAGTAACTTGATTTTGGAAAAAATGATTTGATGCTGTGTGAAAATGCAATAAAAAAATATCCTACTGTTTGAATTGCAATTCCCAAAGTTTGCACCCATCTCTCTATATTTCCTGATTGTATGACAAAGTCTTCTGCCATGTATCCTGCCCAAATTACAAAGAACCCTAAACTAATTGAAAAAAATGCAATTGTTAATCTAAACAATGTAGGACTGCCCGTATTCCTAAATCCAATTAATGACATTATTCCGATTCCAAGTCCTACCAAAAATCCTATGAGATTAAGTATATTTTCTAATAAAAATTCCAATGATGTTTAGAGATTTGCCAAACTAATTATTTTAATCTGATGAATGATTTTACTATCTTGTTAATCCCATTCATCTAGTGACCCTGCAGTTTGTCCTTCTGTACTACCTGCATAGTCTCCAAGTATGTCTGAGTATGTTGCTTCGTTATGAGCTACAAATTTGATGTATTCTCCATAACTCATGTCTAAATCACAAGATCCACACTTTACAAAAGAAAAGTCCGGTGCTAATTCTGCATTCTCTTTACATTTAGGACACTTTATCTTCATAGATAGTTTGGTCTTTGTTAATTATTATTACTTTACATTCAAAAGGTTGACTAACATTTGCTGCTTTGATTTTTTCTTGCATTGAAATTTGATAGAATGTGCCCTTCAATACCCTAAATTGACTAAATTCAGGTTTAATTATTTTTGCTCCAAAATTATATGAGTTTAGTTCGTTTTTGATATATTCTATTTTTTGCCCTGTTCCGTAATCTTGTATTGCAACATGAGCAACGAATCAATTCAGTATGAATAAAACGAGAACAGATGCTGCACCATTTTAACCCATTTTGATACTTTAGCCCTCCTTCAAACCTCTTTGTTTTAAAGTCAATACAATATCCCTTACATCTTGGTGCCAAGACATACTGTAAAAAAATCAGACACATAAGAAGGATGTATTACATTGTTTGCAATTGTTTGCAAAAAATACCTCATAATTAAAAACAATTCTTCAAATTGATTCTCGTGGACAGAGCAACTGTTATGGTGATAGTCGTTATATCTCTTGGAGTAACACTTGGTGTTTATTTCTTAAATGCCGAAATACCTTTACAATCTTTTGCTCAAGACACTTCTGTCCACATTGCTCCCATAACACGTACATTTACTATAATCTCTGAAGACACCACATTAGAAATTGCACCTGGAGTAAGAGTTGAAGCTTGGACATACAACGGAACAATTCCCGGTCCCACATTACGTGCAACTGAAGGTGATAGAGTCATAATTAATTTCATCAATAATGGAAAGCTTCCACATACAATGCATTTTCATGGAGATCACAATGAAAAAAATGACGGTGTCTTCCAAGAAGTTTTACCTGGAGATTCATACACATATGATTTCATTGCAGAACCTGCTGGCCTCTTCATGTATCATTGTCATGTGATGCCTGTATCTGAACACATCAGAAACGGTTTGTATGGTGCATTTATTGTAGATCCTAAAGAAGGATTGGAACCTGCAAGAGAATACGTTCTTGTCAAAGGAGAGTATGACTTGGAAGACCAAGAGACTTGGAATCCTGATTATGTGTTTTTTAACGGATATGCAGATCAATATTGGACAAACCCATTACCTGCAAAAACTGGTGAATTAGTTAGATTATACTATGTAGATATGGGTGCTATTGCCGCTTTTGGCTTTCACATTCATGGTACAATATTTGATACCATTATGTCTGGTATTTGGGAAAATGAGCCTATCAGAACACAAACTTGGGAAGTGAGTCCTGGAAACGCTGCAATATTTGAGGCAAAATGGAAAGAACCTGGACGTTATCTTTTCCACTTGCATGGTATCCCTGAAGAAAAAGGAACAATGGCGTACTTTGACATACAAGATTATGCCTCTGACTCTATTGATGGAACCGATCTTGCCAAAACTAAATCAATTGATATGTGGGAATGGCAAAAACAAATCCTAACCAACTTACAACTATCTGATGCAAATGCAAAGATTTCAAAGACCTCTGCAGGTTCAACAGGTCACAAACAACATAATGTCGACACATCAGTCATTGTTGATACTGCCCAAATAATTGAAACTACTATTTGCGAAGTTGAAGAGGGCTCTGCAGTAAAGTCTTCAAACAAATCATATTATCCAAAAGTCACTCAGATAAAATCTGGGGATACCATAACATGGACTAACAAAGACATTTCAGTTCATACTGTAACTAGCAATGATGACTTGTTTGATTCTGGAATGATGATGCCAGGAGATACTTTTGAGCAAACTTTTGAAAACGTTGGTCTGTATGAGTATTATTGTGTGCTTCATCCATGGATGACTGGAGCAGTAAAGTCTGTATAATTATTTTTCAAAAGATATTTCCATTATTCTATCTTTAATCTTAAAATCAATTTTTCTTTCTAATACGTCATTGAATATGAGCTCCAAAACTGTTTTGTGATATAGTGACCAGTTGTAACCAAGATCATGCTTTATGATGTACCTGTGTCTTGAATCTTTGACACTATGATTCATCTCAAAATCAGATATTTTCATTCTTGTTACAAACCACGATACAAACGAATCAACATCCATAGAACCTTTCATAAATGTTGCAATATCTGATACAATGCTTTGGCCTATCTTTTTTGCCAATTCGATTGTATCTTGCTCTGAGAGTTTTTGAAATAGTGCACTAACTATTGGTTTTGCTATTGGAACCATGCCTACTTTAGGCTCAAACATGTCCCATTCTGTATATCTTGAAAATATCTTATTTGCTAACACATTCAGACTAACTCCTTGTGATTCAGATTCTGCTCTCATCTTATTGAGAATATTACTGTCTATTCTAAATGACATTGTTTCTGTTTTCTTTTTTTGTTCTTCGTCCAAGTGGTTTTCTAAAATAATTCTTCAATAATTATGTATGGTAATTAGAATTTTTTTGAAATTATTTTTTTAAAAAAAGTAAGCTGATAATATGACAAGTAAGCTACTGTTTTTGCCATTGTTAATATTGTAGTACACAATTCTACAGTATGGAAACTTGTCCAAAATGTTCAAACGAAATTCGAACAAGTGCAACAAACGTTACGATTCTTGCAAACCAACCTTGGAGAAAAATCCAAGCAAAGTTTTGTACAGATTGTGATTTTGTAGAATTATTCCATAATTGAAATTATGAATATTTACAAAAAATGCATTCATTGCGGTAGAGAATTTATCGACATGTTTGAGAAAATCTGTTCCAAAAAATGCCGAAAGGAAATTTCCTAATTTTTCATTTTTTTATATTTTTGTGCGTGTTCAACACTTCTAATTTTAAAATGATAATTAAATGCCATAAAATTGAATATAAACTAGATAATTTTTTTATCACTTTTCTCGTTTACATTCAATAAAAGATAAAAGGAGTTTCAAATCGCTACTTTCTATGAGTCGTACTTGTACAAAATGCAAGGATGCTATTCCTGATACTGAGCAATTAGGTCCTGTTGCAGAGAAATATCCTACCTGCAACAAGTGTTGGGCTGAATGGAAAGAATACCAAATAATGGTAATGAATGAGATGAAACTTGACATGTCAATGCCTGACCACAGGAAATTATTGAAAAAACATGAGAAGATCTTTGTAGGTGTAATGTCTCCTGAAGGAGAAGTTATTGATTATACCAATGAGGATAACAGAAAGCCTGATGAACCAACAGGGGCTTAGAATTTCAAGTGCTTTTTAGCATTTTCTGGAATAACTAACATCATTCTTCTTCTATGCTCTTCATCTAAATTGTTGATTATTCTTTTTATTGTATTGGCTAGAATGTTTTTTTCATTATCATCTAGTGTGAGATAAATTTCCAAAATACCATCCAAATTGAAGTTGATTAATTTTTGTGGGTTTTGTGATACTTCTGAAATGTATGCAGAAAACAACCCTTCTCTTTGTTCTTCAGAAAGCGTTGCCAAAATTTTAAGCCAAGTTTTGAAAAGCTTTGCAAAGTTAGGAAATGGAATTGTTGGGCCTGCCTCTAATGCATTATTGATCACTTCATCCTGATCTGGTTTTGTTAGCGTAAAGAATTCTATCATGCGTTTTTTTAAAATTGGATTTCTCAGAAAGTCTGGAAGATTTGCTAAATTAACAATGATATTTCCTGCAAAATTCTCTCCAACCATCGATCTAGAAAATTTAATCTCTGTTATAAAATGATGCAAGACCACTTTAGCTTAAATAAACCAAGTTCAAGTTCAACAACATGACATCTACTGTTGTAGTTGGTGGATTTTTTGGAGATGAGGGAAAAGGAAAGATCATCTCATATTTGGCAATCAAAGACAATCCAAAGATAATAGTTCGTGGTGGCGCTGGCCCAAATGCCGGACACACCATAAAAGATGGCGAAAGAGTTTACAAAGTTCGAATGCTTCCAAGTGGATTCCTAAACAAAGACGCCAAAGTCATGATTGGTCCTGGCGTTGTGATTAATCCCGATGTGCTAAAAAAAGAGATTGAAGACTTTGGCGTTTCAGGACGTGCATTCATTGATAAGCACTGTGGAATTATTGAGGAGACCCATCTTGCCAGAGACTCTAAGGGTGATCTAAAAGAGAAGATTGGTAGTACTGGTTCAGGAACAGGTCCTGCAAATGCTGATAGGGCAATGAGGGTTTTAAAATTAGCAAAAGACTTTGATTCATTGGCTTCTCTAGTTACAGATGTTCCTTACGAGATTAATTCTGCTTTGGATAAAAATGAAAATGTGTTAGTTGAGGGAACTCAGGGAACATTTCTCTCATTGTGGCATGGGACATATCCTTTTGTTACTTCAAAAGATGTGACTGCTTCTGGAATATGTGCTGATATTGGACTAGGCCCAACCAAAGTAGATGAGGTAATTGTAGTCTTCAAGTCTTATGTTACGCGTGTAGGCACTGGACCTCTTGATAAAGAACTTTCACTTGAAGAAGCAGAAAAGAAAGGTTGGTCTGAGTTTGGAACTGTTACTGGTCGTCAACGTAGAGCAGCTGATTTTGATTTTGATTTAGCTAGGCGTGCAATCATGCTTAATGGTGCAACACAAATCTCAATTACAAAGTTAGATGTACTGTTTACAGACTGTGCAGGAAAAACTTCGTATGATGAACTATCTGATGATGCAAAAGCATTCATAAAAAATATTGAAGATAAATTAAACACGCCTGTTACAATTATTGGAACAGGACCCACTGTCAATGATGTTATTGATAGAAGAAACTAGGCTCCAAAGTTTTGGATAAGTTTAATTTGTTAATTGATCGTAAATCTTCGTGGAACAATCTCCTGCTTCTCCTATTGACAAACAACCACGTTACATTCAAGTTAACTCCACCTTAGAATTTACTAGGCTCGTTTGTGCACTTGAGCGTGCGCCACGCGTATCATTTTTGCATGATCATGATGGTAGAAAAATCTTATCTGTTCAAATGGATGTTCTAAAAGAAAAACCAATTGTATACTTTACACCACTTGAACAAAACGGGCATTATCTTCGTTATGGTCTGAAGGGAGGAAAAGAAGAATCTGAAATTGTAGATACAACTTCTGATTCTAGCAAATTGTATTCCCCAATTGTTCGAATAAAATCACTACCAAAAACTTTGAAACCTGGAAATGGAACTCTTGATAGATATCAACCAATTGAATTAGAAGATATGTCTAGTCTTGCAAAACTAACTTGGGGATTTGAAGAAATACCATTTCCACTCTTCTTATTCCCACACAATAACAAATGGCTTCTTGGGGTTTTCATGAATTTTCATGAAGAAGGAACTTCATATTTTTGTCATGTATTACTTGATAAAGATCCAGAAAAACCATTCATGAAGTTCTCCACAAGTAATGTAATTGAACCAACATTTGTTGATAGTCCATCTGAGCACGGGTATTCATATATCAAAATAATAAAATTAAAAGACACTCACCCATTAGTTGATTATGCCCACCTTCAAAACTAGACTGGCAGAGATTGCAAAAACAAATGGCAAAGTAATTCTTGCCAATGATTATGATCCATCTGTAAAGAATTTAGAAACTAAAACCATCTCAAATATCAAAAAACTACATCCATACCTTTGTGCAGTGAAATTAAATTTTCATTTACTGCTACCACTAAGTGGCAAACAAATTTTCAAAATAAACAAGACAGCTCATAGATATGGTCTGCAAACAATTGCAGACATTAAACTAAATGATATTGGAAATACTAACAAAGTAACTACAGAAAATTTATGGAGTTTAGGATTTGATGCAGTAATTGCCAACCCCATTATGGGATTGGATAGTTTGAAAAACCTGGTAAAATCTGCTCACAAAAATGGTAAAGGTGTGATTACATTGTGTCATATGAGTGCCCCTGAGGCTAAATTGTCCTATGATATGGAGATAAAACTGCATAAAAAACAACAACTCTATCAGTTATTCTTAGATTGGGCCCTTACTGCCAAAGTTGATGGCATTGTAGTTGGGGCCACATTTCCAAAAATTATCCAATACTGCTCCAAAAAGGCTGGAAAAAAACTCAGTATATTTTCTCCAGGCGTTGGAACTCAAGGTGGAAATGCAAACGAAGTAATTTCCTCTGGAACAAATTATCTAATTGTTGGAAGAACCATTCTAAATGCCACAAAACCCGTAGACGTGGCAAAAAATTTACAATTAGACAGTTTTGGTAAGTAGCGATTGAGCTTTTGTTAGAACCGTCTTTGCATTATCAAAAGTAGTTTTATCCATCGCGGTATTGTAATCTATCCAAGTGTAATCTAGATGTTCATGTGAAATGTTTACTTGTTTAGTTTTTGTCTCAGCCAAGAAAAAAACTACTTTTTTGTGAACTAATTCTTTTTGGTACTGAAAATTATATTCTATCCATTCCTCAAAGTCATCTATAAATATGATATCAGTAATACCTGTCTCTTCTTTTGTTTCCCTAATTGCAGTTTCGTGTGTTGATTCGCCTTTTTCCATCTTTCCTTTAACAAAATCCCAATGTCCAGAAGGATAATGCAAAAGTAAAAACAAGTTTTTAGAATCCTCTCTTCTAAACAATACTATTCCTGCTGATGTCTCTTCTATCATTTTCCTAATCTTCTTTTTCTCTCTTGAAATGTTCTAATTGCTCTCATCAAATCTATCTTCCTAAATTCTGGCCAAAAAATGTCCATAAAAACTAACTCACTGTATGCACTTTGCCACATTAAAAATCCACTTAGTCTTTTTTCTCCAGACGTACGTAAAATCATATCTGGTGATGATTGTGGTAAATGTGATGTGTAAAGATTTGATTCAATCTCTTTTTTGGTAATCTCATCAACACTTAGTTGACCTTCTTTGATTTTTTCACCAATCTTCTTTACAGCATCAACTAATTCATACTGACCTCCATACGCTAGTGCAATATTTAGAAAATGATTATCATAGTCTTTTGTAGCATCATCTAGTCGTTTTAGAACTTTCTTGATAGATTCAGGCAGTAACTCAATTCTTCCTATCCCTTTTACTCTCATCTTACATCTGTGAATTCGTGGATCGTTGTACAGCTTTTCTAATCTCATTCGAATCAGTTCATACAAATGGTCTAGTTCTTCATCATTCCTATCCAAATTCTCAGCAGATAGCGCATACAATGTAACAATTTTGATATTAAATTCTTCACACCAATCAAGTAGATTTTCAACAGCGTCTGCACCTTTCCAGTGTCCTGCCTTTGGAATTGTTAAATGTCTTTTAGCCCATCTTCTGTTTCCATCTAAAATTAATGCAACATGGTTTGGAATGTCTCCATTTTGGATTTCGTTTTCTAGCCTTTTCCCATAAATCTTGTAAAGGCCTGATAGCTGAAAAATCACATCTTTAATTTTGCTAATGTCAGTTCACCTTTTGATAATTACTAGATGATTAAAGATATCAGTGTTTTTGAAAAAATTCAGGCTACAGATAATTCCAGGCTCAAATTAGTCTGAAACCATCTCTTGATCTTTATGTTTTCTGTATTTTTTGAAGAGAATTGTGGCTGAAATCAATGTAGCTGCAAGACCTCCAAGAAGTGGTGGAATCAAGGTAAATGAACTTACATCAGAAATCATGATGTTAGTAAATTGGTGTATTGTTGGATACAAAGCAATTAGAACAATTATTCTTAAAATGTCACTGATTTGTCTTGGTACTCCACCAATCCAATTACTAAGTAATGTTCCTGCAAATATTGCACCAAGACCTGTCCACAATATTGGTAACACTCCTGCAACAAATTGACCGATAATTATTTGATCAGTAATCTTTCCAACAAGTCCTGTATCTGATTCAATTAGTTCTGGATCAATTGCAGTAATTCCAGCTGGTATTGATGAAAGTATTAGCAGTACTCCTGCAACCATTGTAAACATTCTGATAAAGCCCATCGGTGTTGGCTTTGACCAGCTTGACCAGACTCTATCGATATCAAATGCCCTAATTAAAAATGCTCCACCTAAAATGCTAACAAGTACTGCAAATATCTCTGCAGTATAATCAAATACTGTTGCAATTCCTCCAATCAGTAAAAGTATTCCAGGAACTCCCAAGAAAAATTTTGAATATCTTGAATCATATGCAATCATTTTTAGATATTTCCCAAAAACAGCATAAGAATACTCTACACTTCTACTCACTTTCATTACAACACGTTGTACTGAAACTACTGGTAGAACATTTTGAATAACTGGGATAACACTTTCATCGTCTTCCCCATCTGAAACTATTACGGCACCATTTGCAGAAAATTTTTCTAATACTTTTTTTGTTTCATTAAGAACCTTCTCATCAGCTTGTACTCCTCTGTCTTTGACTCCTGCAACTGTAACTACTTCAACTTGATATCCCTTGCTTACCAAGTCTTCGTATGTTTTAATTGCTGAAAATATTGAATTTGAATCTGCATCTTCAGGATCTTCTAATGCTAATCTCTGTGCTGCCTCAATACAAGCATCTCTCCCAATTACTGGGGTTACTATTCCTGCTTTTTCGCCCACATCGTTGTCTCTGTCAATACAAATTACAAGTAATTTGTTAGCAGTTGATGCATTAACATCTTTTTCAACTTTGTCTGAGCGCTGAGACATCCATCTTGTATCTCAGAATTGCTTTTTAACGATTTCCAACAATTATGATTATTAAAATTCGGTTTTGAGGCTAACCTGGCCTTGACTCATCAGAGATCTTGATCAATTCTAATGATTCTGCCTTTAGTGATTCAATTTTTTGTATTGTCTCTGAAATTTTTTCTTGTGATCTTTCATTTTCTATTAGCTTTGCTAGAACTTTGGTCTCTCCAACATACGAATTAAATTTCTTCATAGCATCCATGTAACTAATATAGCTATTTTGCCATTCTTCAGGTGGTTTTGATGTAACAAATTCACTGATCTGAGATGTTACTTGCGATGATGTAATGTCAGCTGATGCAATGTATTGTTCAGGTGTTATCTCACCGTCTAGAAGTTTTTGATACTCAATATCTGTTGATTCTTGTAGAACTTCATGAATGCCTTTTGCCCCATCTAAATAATTTTTATAGTCTGTAACGATAAATGTGGTTTCATTTTGTTGGGGAATAGTCCATACAAAAAAACTTGCTCCAGTGATTGCAGCTAAAATAATTGTTGTGATTGCAACCCCCTTTTTTGATGCCATTTTACTTTCTTAATTTCTGGGAGTTTATAATTGATAATCTCTGAAGAAATTTCTAATTATCAAACAAATATTCGAAAAATTAGTTTTTGACATAATCTTGGCCATATTTTTCTAAAAAATACTAACATTCGTTAAAATTTTTGAATATGGGCTTTTTTTGACGCACAAAAAATTTACCTACATCTAGCCTGTAGTTAAATAATTTTCACAGCCTCTTCCTAAATACCACCACGTTTGACAATTTTTAGAATGGTTACAGCATATTGCGTAAAATGCCGCGAAAAAAGGGATATCAAAAATCCTAAAGAAACTAAACTAAAGAATGGACGTCCTGCCGTAAAAGGTACATGTCCTGAATGTGGAACTAACGTTTTCCGAATAGGAAAAATGGAATAATTTAGAAACAAAATCCACACGATTCTTCTTTTTCAAAACCCATATAGGGTCTAGTCTACACCGTTTTTTAGTGACCAAAGCAGAATATGAGAATCTACTCAAAAGGATACAGGATAAACTAGGTGATACTGAAAAGGAATCTACTGCTAGGTTTGAACTTCCTGTTGTAGATGTAATGTGGGAAGGCCAAAAAACTTTCTTACGTAATTTTTCTGAATTTCCAAAGGTTCTCCGAAGAGATCCTGACAAAGTGTTACAATACTTGTCAAAAGAATTTGCAGTTCCTGCTGAAAGAATTGGTGATAAGGCCATGTTTATTGGAAGACGTGATCCTGATGATTTTACTCGATTGTTCCAAATTTATGTTAAAGATTATCTTGAATGCCCAACTTGCAAAAGTCCTGATACAAAAATTCTAAAAGAAAATCGTATTTCATTTTTGATTTGTGAGGCGTGTGGTGCAAAATCTACTCTAAAAGGTAAATATGCATAATGCCATTTGCAGTACGACAAACTGATTATCAAAAAAATCCAATGTTGAATATTTGTGATGCTGAACTATTGGGCAAAACTATTGTTGAAGGTGAATTAAACATGCACATCAGTGAAAGCTACTATGGAGAAAGATTTGTAGATAAAGAAGAAGCTGAAGTATTACTAAAAAATTCTGCTATTATTAACATGGTTGGAAATGAAACAATATCTTTATCAATTGATTTGGGGGTCGGTTCTGAAAATGGTGTTAAAAAAATTTCTGGAGTCCCTTTTCTAATTGTTTTTAAAATGTAGAATGTCATTTGATGTTTTTAGTTCTAATGGATTTATTGAAAAAAAGAAATTGATTTTATCTAGTAGAGGTATCACTAACTAATGACAGATATTCTAAGTAAAAAGCTAGAATCAAAGTTAGACAAAAAATTGATTTCAAAATCAAAAAGAAAAACTTTGGAAGATGGTTTCAAAAAGGGCAAAGTGGTCAATGAAGTTTTAGACAAGCCAACTGTCATGACTTTGTACAAAATGATTACAGATCATGTCATTGCTTATGTCAATGGTGCTGTAAGTGCTGGAAAAGAATCTGTTGTTTTTTGGGGAGTTGATGAAAATGAATCTAATGTAGCCTTGAAAATTTATCTTGTAAGTACTTCAAATTTTAAAAAACGTGAGCCATACATTCTAGGTGATCCTAGATTCTCAAATGTAAAAAAAGGAACTAAAAATCTTGTATATCTCTGGGCAAAAAAAGAATACCGAAACCTGACTCAATGCTTTGAGGCTGGAATTCCAGTTCCAAGACCATTGTATTTGACAAATAATGTGTTGGCAATGGAGTTTGTGGGAGAAGATGGTGCCCCCTGCAAGTCTCTATTGGATTCTCAAGTAGATGAAGATGACTACAAACAAGCCATTCAAATTATTAGTGAAATGTACAAAAAGGCAAAACTAGTCCATGGAGATTTTTCAGAATATAATATTTTTAAGACTGAAAAAGGCCTAGTGGTTTTTGATTTAGGATCTGCAGTTGATTTGAGACATCCTAATACTCAAGAATTTCTTAAAAGAGATATTAATAACATCACGAGATTCTTCAATAAAAGAGGAGTTTCTGTTGAAGATCCAGATGAATTATTTGAGGATATTGTAAAATGAGCTTTGAAAAATTACTTCGTATCCCTAATGATAGAATAGCTGTATTGATTGGTAAATCGGGTAATGTTAAATCAAAAATTGAAAAATTGTGTCATGTTTCTTTAGACATTGATGGTGATACTGGAGAAGTACTGATAAAATCAAATGGTGATGTTGCAAAGATACAACCATTTAAGGCAATGGAAATTGTTACAGCAATTGGTAGAGGATTTTCTCCTGAAAATGCTATGACTTTGTTGAAAGGAGAAAACACATTGCATGTTATAGACCTTAGAGAATTTGCTGGAAAATCTACTGCAAATGTTGAAAGGATAAAAGGGAGAATTATTGGAGAAGGTGGTAGAGCAAGAAGGAATATGGAAAATCTTAGCAGTACTTATATCTCAGTTTATGGAAAAACTGTTTCAATTATTGGTGATGCAAGTAAATTACGACTAGCTGTTGATGCAATATCTTCTATTTCTAGTGGAAGTATGCATGGTGCAGTTTATGATAAATTAGAAGCTGCAAATAGAAAAGAAAAACAAGAAAAAATGAAGTTGTGGGAAGATCAAGATGTCTTCTATTAAAGAAAAATTCAATCAAATCTCTCCTAGTGAGTTTTTCTATAGTAATCGTGACTTGGCAGGATTTAGTAATCCTACACGTTCATTATATACTGCTGTTAGAGAGTTTGTCGAAAATGCTTTGGATGCATGTGATCAAAAAGGAGTTTTGCCTGATGTTCACCTGACAATTAAGGCAGTTGAACCTGATAAGCCCGACCCCAAACCGTATATTTTGACTGTAAAAGATAATGGACCAGGCGTTGACGCAAAACACATCCCACTTGCATTTGGAACTGTTCTTTATGGTTCAAAATTTGGATTAAAACAAGCAAGGGGTATGTTTGGTTTGGGTGCAACAATGGCAATCCTATATGGCCAAATTACAACCAACAAACCTGTAGTGGTAAAAAGCTCAACAGATGCAAAAATTCAGAATCAGTTTGAAATCCTATTGGATATTCAAAAAAACAAACCAGTTATTGTAAAACACACTACAAAGGAAATTTCAAAAAAAGGCCTTTCTGTTAGTATTTGTTTAGAAGGTGACTATTCTAAGGCAGGAAACAAAATCCGAGATTATGTTTATGAAACATCTCTGATTACACCTTATGCAACAATAACATTTGATGATCCAAAGGGACAAAAGTTCCACCATCCACGATTTGTAAAAGAAATACCACCTCCACCAACAATTATTCGACCACATCCACATGGAATTGATGTTGAAAGAATTAGAAGAATGATAGTTGAATCTCAATTTGAAATACCAACAATTGATGACACAATGATTGAAAAAGTTAGAAAAGACTTGGGATTATCAAAACAAAATCTTAGCTTCTCTGCTATTATGGCAAAAGCAAAAAAGAAATGGAAAAATCTTTCTCGTCAAGTTCGTGTTGTGATAGCTTTGATGTCATTTCTTAAAATGGATTTTGAGAAACTAAGTAAAATTAGAATTGAAGATCTTGATGTACCTAACAAAAAATTGTATTATTGGGATTTTGGAGATTCTCAATCAAAAACAGTTGAAATGGATCCTGAAAGCCAATACTATAAGCAATTAACCAATACAGTTCAAGGAGAACCTCTCACCACTTTTCTGACAAAAAGATTTCAGCGTATAGGACCTACTACTGCAGTAAAATTTGCAGAGTTTGCAGGATTCAAGCCTGAAAAACGTATGGGAACGCTAACAAATCAAGAACTAGTAAACCTTAGTGATTCTCTTCAAAAGTTCGATGACTTTATGGCACCTGATTCAAGCTGTTTGGCTCCATTGGGAGAAGGACCTCTTGAAAAAGGAATTCAGAAATTCTTCAATCCTGATTTTGTTGCCGTAGTCCAGCGTCCAGCATCAGCCTATTCTGGATTTCCATTCATAGTTGAGATGGGAATTGCATATGGTGGCGATATTAAAACAGGTGGCCCTCATGTGTATAGATACGCAAACAGAATACCACTACTTTATGATGAGGGTAGTGATGTAGTACTAAAAGTTGTAAATGATACAGATTGGGGACGATACAAAGTAAAAGGTGATCCACCATTTATCATAGTATCTCATATTTGCTCCACTAGAATTCCTTACAAGACTGCAGGAAAAGAAAATGTCGCTGATAGACAAGAGATTGAACGTGAATTGAGATTGGGATTGCAATTCCTATCAAGAAAGTTGGCAGCATTCATGTCAAAAAGAGGACAAGCTGAAATGGCAAAAAAGCGAGCAAATCTTTATGCAAAATACATTCCAATGATCGCAGAGTTTTGCACAGAGCTTGCAGGAAAGAAAAAACAACCCAATTATAAGAAAATTTTAGATGAACTAGAACCTGCTGAAACTAAACAAACAGAAACTAAAACACTAGAGGAGGAAAAACCAATTGAAAACAAATAAGGAAAAAGCAAAAGAAATTAGCAAAAAGGCAAAGGAAAAGCAAAAAAGTGTTCTTGAATCCCTTAAAAACCATGGAGCAAAAATCTATGAGGATTTAGAAAATGGCCAATTCCCAAAATTCTCAATTCCAAGCAGATCTGTAAGTAATATTGTTTATGACAAAAAACTAAGGCAGTACATTCTAGGAAACTCTAATGCCTTGAGAAGTGCTAAAAATTCTGCCCAACTACGCTCCTTTACACAATTGATGTGGCTTGCATTCTTTGCAAATCGTTTAACACAAGAAAAAAAATCATCCACCTTGAGAGATGTGTATTACTCTTCGCAAGCCTTTGCAATAGAGTTTGAAGATCAATCAGAATCTGATAACATTATTGTAGATTTAGAGGCAGTAACATCCAGGCCAAGAGAAGATTTCCATATTTTTCCAGAAGAGCGAAGCTCAATTTTCGGTGATCTGAATATTGAATATACAATTCCAGGCTATGAAGGCAAAAAAATGAATTTGTCAAACCATCCAGATGGTTATTCTATTGGACCTAGTTTGACTACTGCTGAACTAGTTGATACTAGTGCTGAAATTGTAATTGCAATTGAGAAAGGCGGTCTTTTTACAAGATTTGTTGAAGAACAAATTGATAAAAAATTCAAGTCTATCATCATAAACACTGGTGGGCAAGCTCCACGTTCTACTCGAACCTTACTAAAACGTCTACATGATGAATTGGGATTACCTGTAATCATTTTGACTGATGGTGATGTGTATGGAGAACATATTGCAATGGTAATAAAATCTGGTTCTGCAAATGCTGCACATCTAAGAGAATTAACAGTACCTGATGCAAAATGGGTAGGGGTTTGGGCTACTGATATTGAAAAATACAAACTACCAACAATTCCAATGACTGAATCAGATATTAAGAGATGTTATGATCTTCAAAAAGATCCAAGATATGAATCGGGAATTTGGAAAAAGGAATTAGAAGTATTTTTGAGATTAAAAAGAAAAGCAGAACTTGAGGCATTTGCAAAATATGGTCTTACTAATATTACTGATAAATATCTGCCACAGAAATTAGAATTAGCAAAAAGTCTTTAGCTATTTTATTCTAAGTGTTAACACACCGTTTCTGTATTTGAAATCAAATATTTGCATATTGTTTGCTCCTTCTATTGGAACTTCTTTTGAAAACCCTGCAGTTCCTCTGATGTATAGCATTCCATCAACTAGCCTTACTGCAATCTTGTCTTCAGGACCTGGAACTTCAGCAACAAAAACAAACTCTCCCTCGCCTTTGATAAGGTCATATACCCAGTTTTTCTGTTCTTGCTCTCTTGATTGTGTATAAAGTGGCTTTTGGTCTTTTGTCATCTTTTTCAAAACTCTAACCCAGTAAAACATTGTAAGTGCTGCTGCCCCAATTAAGAAGAAACTAACAAAACCTGAATCTGCTCTTTGGGTCATAATGTAGATTATTCCTAAAAATAATATTACAATAATTGGTATTACAAAATTCAGTGATTGCTCATTTGAATATGCGCCCTTATAACTTGCCAAACAGTCACAATTTGGGTTTACCAAATATAAAGTATCTTTGGTTTTTATTACCACTTTTGAAATTTGAGCTATTGTCCGAGGATGAAAAATTTTCAAAACTAACAAAGCGTGAAATTATGATAAGGGGAGCAGTAATTGCTGTAATCATATCTGTTCCTTCTCTTATTGCGTTTGTTCTAGTTTGGATCTTTTTTGATGACATGATTTTAGGTGCAATTCTAGGTGCAGTAATTCATTTTATTGCGATGGGATTTTCCCTAAAAATTTCTAAAAAACTTCTAGTCAAAAAATGATGTATGGATCATGTTTTATTACAAATAATTTACTTGAAAAGTAATGGACTCTAGAATTGAAGATGATTTGATCTCTGAAATTCATTTGAATCCTATACAAGCCAAAGTATACTTGCTTGTTACTTGCTATGGTAAAATGTCTCCACAAGTAATTTCAGAAAAATTAAAGATATCCTTGGATGATGCGCAAAATACAGCAAAGGATCTAATGAATTTAGGTGCATTCATAGATATTTCTGAAACCGAATTTGAGGCAATGCATCCTAGATTTACTGTAGTTAACATGTATAGACGAATGTGTGAGAGAGAAAATATTGAATTTAAAAGAAATAAACTTGTTGATAGCATAGGTGTGATATTAGAAAAGCCATATGATGATGCAAGAACTAAATAATGCTACGATTTTTGAACAACATTGACTATTGATACTGAAACATGTAAACATCAACCTGTTTACTTTGGTGTAGTTAACATCAACATCGATGAAAGAACAATTGGCTCAGTTGATGTATGGCGATGTGGTGTGTGTAAGAAAAGATTTTGTGAAGAAAAACAACTTGGAATTGAAGAGTTGGCTGATCTTGTAGGGATGCCAAAAATTGATTCTGATGCAAAGTGGGGAGTTACTGTTTGTAAATTACAGCAGGGAAAATACAAGTGGAAATTAGTAAAATTAAAAGAAAATGGTGAAATCAAGCATGAATGCCTTGATGAAAAGATAATTCCTTTAACAGTTAAAGATTACAAGGTTGAAGATGAAAAACATTGGAGCTTTTTGATTGACGATAACGTCAACAAAGCAGTTGAAATTTAATTTCTGAAATGGAACTCAAAGTTCACATTAACAATATACATGGTAGTCAAATGGCTGCAAAGATTATAGGTAAATTCACTTTAGATAATAATGATTTTCGCTTTACTGCAATAGCGTTTGGTAGAATTGGTGGACAAAATGTTGGAGCAAAAATTTCTAAAGATACTGAAAAAGAATTAAAAAAATTGGGTTATGATGTTGAAGAGGTAATAATGACTCTTCAGAGAAATTTACTCCAAGGTGACATGTCTCTTCCAGAGGGACTCAAAAAAGAATCCTTTGTTGATGACTAGAATTCTGCTTCTTCTAGTGCTTTTGCACAAGAACAACTTCTAGTTTTAGGAATCTTTTCAATTAACTCTGTTAGTATTTTTTTTGTTCCTTCAACATTTTTTGACAGTGTTTCTAATACATCTTTTGCAGTAACAGGCTTTTCTGCCCAAACATCATAATCAGTTACTGTTGAGATTGATGCATAACAAATCTGTGCTTCTCTTGCCAATTGACATTCTGGAACTAGAGTCATTCCAATAATGTCTGCACCAGTTGTCCTATAGAACTTTGATTCAGCTTTTGTAGAAAATCTTGGGCCTTCAATACAGACGTATGTACAATCTTTGTGAATTTTGATATTTTGATTATCTGTAACTTTAGTGATTGATGAATGTAACTCTGGACAAAATGGATCTGCCACTGAAATGTGAATAACCCTGCCATCTTCAGAAAATGAACCATCTCTTGATTTTGTAAAGTCTAGAAATTGTGATGGCAATACAAAATGTCCCGGCTCTAACTCTTCTTTTAAACTCCCAACTGCTGAAGGTGCAATTATTCTTGTAACTCCAAGTTCTTTGAATGCCCAAATGTTTGCTCTAAAATTAATTCTGTGTGGTGGAATTGTATGTTTTTTCCCATGTCTTGGAAGAAAAGCAATTTTTCGTCCTTTGAAAGTTCCTACTGTAATTGTATCTGATGGCTTCCCGTATGGTGTGTCGATATCTATTTCTTGTGTGTTTTCTAATAGTCCTGAATCATAAATTCCAGTACCTCCAAAAATCCCTATTTCCACATCTTTTTCCATTAATACTTCACCAATGATTTACAATCATACTTGCTTATTCCTTTCATACCATTAAGCTCTGTCAGTTCTATAATGAATGCAAAACCTACTATTTTACCACCTACTTTCTCAATTAATTTTGCAGATGCTTTGGCGGTTCCTCCTGTTGCAAGCAGGTCATCACAAATGAGTATTCTTTGTCCTTCTTTGATGATGTCTTTTTGAATCTCTATTGTGTCTTTTCCATATTCTATTGTGTATGAAGTTTTTGTGGTTTTTCCAGGCAGTTTCCCTGCCTTTCTGATCATTACCATTCCTTTGTTGTATCTTGCAGCTAGAATACACGCAAGAATAAATCCTCTTGATTCAATACCTGCAAAAAGATCAATGTTTTTTGGATGAAAATGCTTTGTAAATTCATCAGCAATTACTGTCATTGCAGATGGATCTTTTAAAATTGGGCTAAAATCTCTAAATAAAATCCCTTTTTTAGGAAAATTTGGATACTCTGCTATTTTGTCTTTTAAGTTCATATTGATTTTGTAAATTTAGGCGAAATAAAATTGTTTGATATTATTTTATCTCAAATGTAGTTTCACCTGAAGTGAATGCGTCAGATACTTTAATTGTATATGTTCCTGGCTCAGTATCTTTTGGAATGATCCATGGTTGGTTTATCTCGCCTTGAGATGATGCCTGAAATGATAACGATTCAATAACCTGTCCATCTGCATTCACAATACTTATCTCTACTGTCTGCTGAACTCCAACAACCTTTATTTGAAGTGTATTTCCATATCCTGGGATCTCAGCACCCTCTTCAACGATAATCTGCATACCTTCAACTATTGTCGATAATACTTCAATTTCTATAGTGTCAAAATTTGAACCACTTTTTGCAGTAATTGTCCACATTCCACTTTTTCCATCTGATGGAATTCTAAATGAACCTTCAGAAATTTTTCCATTTTTATCCGAAAAAGTTTCTTTTTCTTTTACTATATTTCCATCAGGATCTGTCATTGTTATTGTAAGTAGAACATTTTTTGCTGTGTCTCCTAAAATTAAAACAGAATCTCCTGGTGTATACTTCAATTTTGTGGTGTTTATCTGAATCTCTCCTGAACCAGTTTGTAATCCTACAGTAAAAATCTCGGTACTTTGTGCACTACCTTTACTAGCTACAGCGGTATACACTCCTGATGCATATCCTGATAAATCTAGTTCATATTTTGCAGTCCCATCTGCTTGTAAAGTAATGGAAATTGTTTCACCTTTTGGTTTATCCGATGGATCGATAATCAACAAACTAACAATTTCAGATGCTACCCCCGTAAGTGAAATTACTGCAGTATCTCCAGCACTATAATTTAGTCTATCAAATTCTAAATTAACTGGAATTGCGGGCAGTTGACCTAATCCTGCAAAAATAAATTCTATATCTTTATCCTGAGTGGCAATTAGAGTATAAGTGCCTTTAATAGATGATTGTTCTGTTTGATATTCAAATTCAACAAAACCTGATTCATCTAACTGAATGATGTCTGAAAATAATTCTTTTCCTTGAGGATCCTCCAAAATAATTTCAATTGGTTTGTTGGGTACTGCAGTTCCATTAAACTTTAGTAACTCCCCCGGTTGAAATTTCAAGTTATAAGGAGTAATTATTATTTTTTTATTTGATTCAACTGTCCAAGATTTTAGAATACTTTCTCTTCCATCAGTAATAACTGCATTATATTTACCAAATGGTGTGTCTAGTGGAATAGCTATTGGTTCTGCTAATTTCCAATTTCCTTTAGCATCTACTTCTGCTGTTCTTGAGTTGATAATATCTCCATCTTCTGTTTTAATCTCTGCAGTGATTGCACTCTTTGGTGCCCCTGTACCTGAAATATCTAACAAGTCCCCTCTATGTATTATATTTGGAATTCCTTTGATTGTGAGTTTAACATTTTCTGTCTCTGGAATTCGGTTTTCAATTTCTCCAATTCTTAGACTAATTTTCTTCTCTTCTCCTTTACTATCTTTTATTTTAAAATCTACTCTGTCTGCATTCTGATTATCAGGAATTTTCATTGTTGTCATAAAGTGACCGTTTTCATCAGTTTCAAAACTACCGATTTTTGAATTATCTATGTAAAAATCAAATTCTTGTGATGCCCCAAAATTATCTCCAGTTACTCTTATAGTTGAACCCATGTTGGGTTTTTCTGGAACTATTCTAAAAATAGAATCAGAAAGAATTCCTATATCTACAGATTTTTTATCTGGTTTAATTTCTGTATTCTTTATAACTTCGGGCAATTCTTTTGGTAATACTTTTCCCATGCCCTGTTCTTTACTTTTAATGTCGATTGCCTTCCAATTAATTCCAGGATTTTTGTTATCTGTCTTTACACCAAACTTTACTGATTCTCCTTTTTTAATTGATTCAGGAGATGTAAAAATAATTACTCCTTGAGGCGTTTTTTCACCTATCCATCCTTTTTCTGTTTTAAAAGATTTAAAATTAAAATCTGCACCAAGCCAAATTCTAAAAGTATTGATTTCTGTATCTGAATCATTTGTAAATTCTATGATTACTGTTTCCTCTAGTCCAATACTCTTTGCATTAATCTCTTCAGCGAATGTATTTGATGGAACTAAAATTAGTGTTATTGAAAATAATAGTATAACTGAAAGGAGAATTCCTCTCATAGAGGATGTATTCATTAATTTCAAACCATTCATCTCTAACTTAAACCTTAAAGGCTTTTCCCTATCTTTCTATTTTTAAATTCAGTATTTTTCATGAGCAAACTTCTTAAGCTTTGGCCTTTTGAAACTTATCTAAATCTGACTTTGTATTGACATTCTGGTATTGTCTAATTCGTTCTGCAATTAGTCTATACAATGATCTAAATTGATCTTTTGTTTTATCTGAGAGAAAACTTGTTTCCTCCAGTGCAATTTTTTCACAAATGTATCTGGTAATCTCTTCATTGTTAAATTTGCCCCAATCATCATCATTATGTTCCTGCCAAATCTTTCTTAATTTTTCCAAATTACCTTTACCATCTTTTGATAGAACATCATCCGGGGTAAGATTTGAGAATCCCTCTCGTCTCAATTTAATCTCGTATGTCTGATTAACTGGATGCAAATAATCTTCAAGTACAATATAGTCTTCAATTGATTCAAGCTTTTTGCCTTCCAATTCAAAGAAAATAGTCTGAATAGGTGAAAATTCATTTGAAACTAGTTGGGCTGAAATTTGTTTTGATTCTTCAGTGTTATCTAATAGAATAAAGGTCCTGTATCCATGGTTTCTATAAAAAATTGCTAGAGGTAGAACCGAGTTTTTGTTGTATGCTGCAACTACATTGAGTGGATTCATTGAGATATTTGGATCTTGTAAGAATTTGTCAAATGCATTTAGATACATTGAATCTGATATCGTCTCTACAATGATGACTGGTCTGGAATTTGTTCCTATTTCTCTATCTACGATAGATTCTACTTGTCCTCTTGATAACCCATACAAAATAGGAGTCAGCGTTTTGTCATCTGCATTCCAATAATCATAAAATATTCTACTTAGATGCTTTCGTTTATCTAACTCTACTACAAGTAAATTTCCTGGTGTGTAATCAAAGATCATAAATGGTGAATGTGTTGCATACAAAACTTGGTTGGAACCTGCCAAATTTTTTAACAAATCTGAAATTCCCATTTGTTGAGTTGGATGAAGGTTTCTTGCGGGTTCATCTAAAAGTAAAATTGCTTCTTTTAATTCTGCTCGTTGTGTTTCAGCTGCAAAGTTTACAATAAAAGAAAATGTCCATTTGAAACCTTCAGCTCGTCTATTTAGTAATCCTGTGTTAGTTACTGTCCCATCCCTGTGAACATCTGAGATTACAACACTCATGATGTTTCCTGGGTTGTATCTCAAGTCTACATGGATTGGGTCTCCTTTCCATGCAGGATTTAGTTTACTTGTTAATCTATTACTTGCAGTATTGAGTAGTTTGATACACTTTGATGGACTCTCTTTGACCTCTTCTAATTCATTCATGTCTAGTTCTGCTAGGTAGAAGAGATTTCTTACCGTCTCTGCCTTGTCAAATTCTTCTACATATTCAATAGAATCTGCTCTCTCCCCTTTCTCTTCTCTAAGATATTCGTTGAGATTTATGTTGCCATAGATTTTTTTATAATCTGAAAAATAAACAAACCTTGGATGCAGTTCTGATTCAATAAAGTTTTGTAGAGCTGTTTTCTCACTTTTTCCACTTAGTAAATTTGAAAACTGATTTTCTGGACTCTCATAAATTTTTTCCCACTCTTCAATTACTTTAGGTTCTTGAATTGCAATGACATGAAATTGATTGCTAAATTCTGCCATTCCTCTGTCAAATGATTCTTGATTATTTGGAACACCTCCCTCAAAAAATGATGTGTCAATTTGAATTCTAAGGTGATTTGGAATTGTATCTAAGAATTCTATTATTTGTTTTGAGAAATTCTCCCAGGAATTAAGTCCCTTACTTTCTTCTTCTCCAAGTTCAATGTCATCAAACTCATATTGGACTTTGGGGCTTCTGTTTGTCCTAAATAATCTAAGCTTTTTTATTTCTGGCAGGCCTGGAAATTTTTCTTTTAGCATTTCAATTTCATGCTGATTTAATTCAAATTCCCCTTCAGCTAGTCTAATCTCGTCTTTGAGTTCTTCACTCATTTCGTCACAAAGATCTAGTTCTGAAATCTCTTCATCTCTATTCAAAAGAGTTAGTGCTTGAAGTATGGTCGTTTTTCCACTTTCATTTCTTCCCACAAATGCTGCTAAATCGCCAACTGTTATTTCACCAGAATCATGAATGCAACGATATGCCCTAACTCTGAATTTTCTAAGTCGCATCTAGCGATATTTAGCCGGCTACGATTTAACTCATTCGTCAAATTGATCTGAAGTCAATAGTTTTGCTAAATAGATATAGGGGAAACAGTAATTTTAAAACAAAATGGCATCAAAGAGAATTTTTATTGTATTTGTCTTACCAGTAATTTTTTCAGTAGCTTTTGGTTCAGCCGTTATGGGTGATATTCTTCAAGAACCTGATAGGGAGCTAAACATGATACCATCCATGTCTTTTTCTGGAGGATTATCTTCACATGGTACTGAAATTGAAATAATTGGACTATCAAAATCATATTCTACTTCTGAACCTGTAGAAATCTCAATTGAAATAAACGATGCCACTTTTGACTGTGGAGATCTTTATGTAACAATTTACTCTGGAAAAGATGTAATTACTCAAGGTGGGTTTTTTGAACAATGTTTTGGTGAAAGAAACGAATTAATTCCAATTGGGGATAAATTTTCAAAAGTAATTGATACTCCGGGCTCTTACAAAATCGTAGCTGAAATGATATCAAAAGATCTAAAAAACATCTCTATTTCTGGAGAATTTACTGTTAAATAGGAATGACTTTATGGAAAATATGAAATTAAATTTAAAAAATAAGGTGATTTGATGGCAAAGAAAAAAGATGAACTAGTTGATGAAGCAAAGAAAATCAAAGCTGAGATTGATGCTCTTAAAAAGAAAAAAGATGTTCTAGATTCTACTTTAAAAAAGACTAAATCAAAACCTGCAAAGACAAAGAAAGCCGATGCAAAACCTGCAAAGACAAAGAAAGCCGATGCAAAACCTGCAAAGACAAAGAAAGCCGATGCAAAACCTGCAAAGACAAAGAAAGCCGATGCAAAACCTGCAAAGACAAAGAAAGCCGATGCAAAACCTGCAAAGACAAAGAAAGCCGATGCAAAACCTGCAAAGACAAAGAAAGCCGATGCAAAACCTGCAAAGACAAAGAAAGCCGATGCAAAACCTCCAAAAGAAAAAAAATTAACTAAAAAAGAAATTGAAGAAGCAAAAAAAGAAGCTGAAAAAACACTTGAAGAAGAACTAGAAGAACAATTATCTGATGAAGAAATTGAAAATTTCCAAATTGAAAAAGTTGACATGGAAAGACTCACAAACAAAGTTTGTGATATTTTAGCTGAACGTGAATCAGAAGGGATGTTTCAAAGTGAATTGTGGAAGAAGCTTAAACTTACAAGTCGTGATGGCTCTCGTTTAGCATTAAAACTTGAAAGAATGGGTACAATTACTAGAGAAAAGATTCTTGAAAAAAATCGATGGACTTACAAATTAATTCTAAAAAAGACACCAATTAGTACTCAATCTATTGAAAATGCTCCCTGTTTGGTTTGTCCCGTTGAGCAGAAATGTTCTCTTGAAGGTGAAATCAGTCCTAGAAATTGTCAGTTCATTGAAGATTGGGTAATTGCTGAAATGAAAAAACCTGCGAAGGCCAAATGAAGTTATTAGATGCTAGAAAAGATCACTATCGAAAATTAGCACATGAGCAAGGTTTTCGAAGTAGAGCTGCATACAAACTCAAAGAACTAAATCAATCTTACCGGCTTATTGGTCCTGGATTCTATGTTCTTGATCTTGGTTGTGCTCCTGGTGGTTGGACACAAATGGCTGTCAAATTAGCAGGAAATCAGGGTAAAGTCATGGGTATTGATTTGTCATATGTTGAAGAAATTCCTGGTGCTCATATTCTTAGAGGTGATATTGAAGATGAGAATATGGTTGATGAGATAATGTCTTATTTTGGACGTAAAGTTAACGCTGTAATTTGTGATCTTTCTCCAAAAGTGAGTGGAAATTGGTCAGTGGATCATGCCAAGCAAATATCTTTGAATTATGATTGCACAAAAATTATGGATAAAGTATTGGCACATAAAGGCAATGCTGTTTTCAAAGTTTTTGATGGGGAATATTCTATGGAATTTAGAGATTACATAAAGAAAAAATTTGCACGCATCAACCTTACAAAACCGAAGGCAAGTAGAAAACAAAGTAGTGAGTTATACTATGTATGTTTAGGCTTTACTGGATAGTTGAAAAATTTCAATTATCTTATTTATTTTTGCATTTGTTCTAAACCCTGTTGGATTAAATGATGTGACACTAGCAACAAAACCATTTTTTTGTAAATTTTCTATTACATCTTCTAATTTTGGTGGTGATGTCTTCATTTTCTTTGCAATTTCATCTAGTGTATAATATGTTGGAGGCATTTCTGCTTCTAATAGACATTTGTTTAGGGTTTTTTCACAAACTTTGTCAACTTGTAAATTTGAAATTTGAATTAACATATCTTTCAGAAAATCTTTATCAAAAATTTTTCCAATCCATAGTGGACCTGCAATTCCAATTTTTAATTTGCATAATTCACATTCTTGTTTTTGTTCGAATGAAATTTTTCGATATCCGCAATTTTTACAATGTAAAATATATCCAATGTTTTCTTCCTGATCTGGTCTGTTTAGAACTTTGACATATGTTCTATAGTAATGCATATCACTTTCAACAAACATTGGTTTAACTTCAACTCCTAATCTTGCTGCTACTACTCGTAAGCACCCAAGCACCAATCTAATTGCCATCTCATTTCCATATTCTACTCTAATTGGAATTCCACCATACTTCCTCTTGCAGGCACTCTGAAAAAGCCCATTTAACACCTGTAAATCTGTGGCTGCAGTTGATAATATTCCTCCATGCATGGTTGCACGTATTCCACAGTCAAAAAATGCTGCCGGAGAACCAAACGGATCTATATCTACAATAGAACCTCTTTGTCCTTTTTTTGAATAACTGCTAAAAAATCTGCATACTTCTTTTTCAGTAAATTCTACGTTTTTAATTCCATTAAGATTAGCTGAATACTCTGCCATCTTTAATGCAGTTGGATTTAGATCATTGATTACCAAATTGTCAATTTTTAATTCATTTGCAACTCGTAATCCTCTAGCCCCAATTCCTGCTAGTCCTTCTAAGAAAATCTTTGGACCTTGAAATTTTTCTATAAATGCTGCATATGCAATTATTGAAAAGTCTCTGTTTAGTTTTGCTTTTGGATTAAAAAATGCTGGTTCTTTTGGTGGAACCTTTTCTGTAATAGATCCTTTTGGAACCAACAACTTTGTTTTCCCCTCAATAATTTCTTGAAAAGATTCACTTGGTATGTCCAACATTCTTCTATTTTTTCAAAGCCTATAATGGTTTAATACTTGTGTTTAAGGACAAAATTCGTGCAAATCTGTGGAGTTGATGATGCTGGACGTGGTTCTATGTTAGGTCCACTAGTGATTTCTGGAATCTCTATTGACAAAAGAAAATTAAGAAAACTCTCTTCATTGGGTGTTAAAGATTCAAAGAAACTTTCTCCAAAAAACCGGAATCTTCTTTACAAAAAAATTATTCAACTAGCCGATAGTTATTACATTGCAAAGATTCCTCCAAGATCTATTGATGCAAGTGTAAAAAAACATGGCTTGAATCAATTAGAGGCAAAATATATGGCAAGGGTTGTCTCAAAATTAAATCCTGACACATCATATGTTGATTCATGTGATGTAAATCCTAAAAGATTTGGAAAAGAAATATCAAAATTATCTGATAATCATAAAATCAAGTCTTTTCATCATGCAGATAGTAGATTTGTTATAGTATCTGCAGCCTCTATTCTTGCCAAGGTTACCCGTGATCGAGCAATTGAAATACTGAGAAAAAATCATGATTTGGGAAGTGGGTATCCATCTGATTCAAAAACTGTGAAATTTGTGACTAAATATTACAAATCTAATCATACCCTGCCTACATTCGTGCGAAAAAGCTGGAAACCTGTACAGAAAATATTGAATGATTAACCTCTAGATTTTGCAATAACTATTGCATGGTCTTTATCATATGGATGCAGATCAATTGATTGTAATACTTCAAATTTTGGTTGTAATTTTTGAGTTTCTTCTTCTATGATTTTTTTTGGTGATTTTGTTACGTCAATACTTCTTGTTTTAATTACCAAAAAGAAATAACCGCCTTTCTTTAGGAACATTTCACAGTTATCTATTGCAATTTCTGTCTGATCAGGTTGTGCAATATCCACATAAACTACGTCCACTTTGCCAAATACTGAAAAATATTCTTTTGGTCTTCGTGCATCTTGTAAAATTGGCATAATATTTTTTCTATATGCTGCAACTCTATCTAAAAAATCCCTTGCAACTCTACTTGCATGTTCTACTGCAAATACAATTCCACTTGGTCCAACAATATCTGAAATATGACTTACAGTGGTTCCAGTTGATGCTCCTAAATACAACACTTTGGTTTTGTTTTCAAAAGGAAAGTTTTCTAATTCATTCATTATTGCAGCTGCTAGTTTACTTCTAAATGGATCCCATAGTCTGTATTCTATTCCCTTTTTGACAATTAGTTTTTCTTTGTATACTTGATTACCTGGAACTAAATTTTCAGTAGCTAATTTTTGCTGGCCTTCAGATTTTATCCAGAAAAATGCTGGATTATCTTCTTCCAAACTGTTTTCTCTTTTTGTTTTTATTTGAACTTGGTCTGTCATCTCTACGTCCACCTCTGTCATCTCTACGTCCACCTCTATCATCTCTACGTCCACCTCTGTCATCTCTACGTCCACCTCTGTCATCTCTACGTCCACCTCTGTCATCTCTACGTCCACCTCTGTCATCTCTACGTCCACCTCTGTCATCTCTACGTCCACCTCTGTCATCTCTACGTCCACCTCTGTCATCTCTACGTCCACCTCTGTCATCTCTACGTCCACCTCTGTCATCTCTACGTCCACCTCTGTCATCTCTACGTCTGGAATTATCTCTAAAGTTACCTCCATCTCGTCTAAATGATTCTGGTCTTCTGATGTCTTTTTCTGTTGGATTTTCATATTTTTTGCCAATTTCATCCACTCTTACATTGAGTTTTTCAAGTAATGTTTTGTTTAACCCGTCACCATAGACGTCAACTCTTGCAGCAATGACTGCTTTTGCCGCAATTGCACGTGCAATTTTTCCTCTTTGCCATCTAGGTGCAGCATGAACCATTGCATGTTGGAATAGTAATCCATGTTTTGGTGGTTGGGAACCTGTCTTCAATGATCTAAACAATGCTTTTTCAGCTCCAAGAACTTGAATTGTACTTGCTGGAAGTGATGCTAATCTCTTAAGACTGCCTGCTCTTCCTAAAATTCTGGCACCTACTGCAGTACCAAGTATTGCAGAAAGATTTGGTGCAATCGTTTGCATTTCAGATTCAACATGTTCTTCTAGTTTTTTACGTAGATCATGAAAATCTAAAATTTGTTTTGCAATTGATTGAACGATTGCAAGATTAACATCTGATATGTCTCCTCCCCTACTTTTTGTAGAAATTAAAGACAACATCTCAACTTTTGATTCTGGAAATCCTGCATCTTCAAAAACTTGTTTTGTTAATGATTCACGTTTTCCTGCCATAACAATTTGTGCATATCCGTTAATACTATCAATCACATTATCTAGCTCAGGAAAATGTAATCCATACCATTCTCTTAATCTAGAACTTAGAGCATTTGCAATTTTATCGATTTCATCTAATGAATTAATTGCTTGAATGATGTGAAGATCTGGACTCTCAGATACTTCTGTAACTTTTGAAGATGATAATCCTAAAGCAAACTCTCTTAGTTTTCCTAGTGCGTCTTGTGGATTAGATGCAAAACCTGAATCCACAATAATCTGTGGTTTTGATGCTTGAATTCTCTCTAATTCTGAATCCTCCATTATTTGAGAATCTATGTTATTTTTTTTCAAAATTGCAAGTAATGCATCATCACTTACTGACACTCCTCTTTGAATTGAAGCTAAATAGTTTATGAGTTCATTTAGTTTTGATTCCTTGTTTTTTACTAGTAGATATTCCTTAACAGGATTTGAAAATGGAAATGATTTTTCTAGTTTTTCATCATCAAAAACTGAGATTCCCAATTCTGTTAAAATCACAGAATACATGTCTAGTTCAATCTAAACCACCTTTAAAAAAGGTATTAGAATCGCAAATCAACTGTTATATTCGAAACTCCCCTCATTAATCAAAGTGGAGCCCAATCTTGTAACTTCCATAGGTCCTATTCGATTAGATAGGCCTGTAATGCTAGCCTCTGGGATATTGGGGATTTCACTAGATGTTTTTAATCGCCTTTATCGTTCAGGTGCAGGGGCTGTTGTTACAAAGTCTCTTAGTACTGAACCTTGGGAGGGATATCCCAACCCCACAATCTTTAGTGTTAAGGGTGGTGGATGGATTAACGCTGTAGGCCTTTCCAATCCTGGAGCTGAAAATTTTGCAAAAATGATTGAACCAAACAAAGACGTGCCAATTATTGTTAGTCTTGTAGGTTCAATCCCTGAAGACTTTGAAAATATGATAAAACAATTTGAAAAATGTAAAGTGACTGCCTATGAATTGAATCTGTCCTGTCCACATGTTGCCAAAGTTGGATTAGAGGTGGGAGATGATCCTGAACTAGTCAAAAAAATTGTCACTACTGTCAAAAACTCAACAAATGTACCCGTAATTGCTAAAGTTGGGTTAGGAACTACTCACTATCTCAATACTGTGGGAACCGCCATTGAATCTGGAATTGATGCAATTACTGCTATCAACACAGTTAGAGCAATGGCAATTGATGTTGAAACACAACGTCCAATTCTTAGCAATAAATTTGGAGGTCTGTCTGGAACTCCCATAAAACCAATTGCATTAAGATGTGTTTATGAAATTTCTTCTAAATATGATATTCCAATTATTGGATGCGGTGGAATTTCTACTTGGGAGGACGCAATAGAATTTTTCTTGGCAGGAGCTTCTGCCATACAACTTGGAAGTGCAATTGGTGATAATTGGATAGATGTGTTTGATGAAATTAATACAGGGATTTTACAATACATGAAGAAAAAGAACTATTCTAAAATTGAGGATATGGTGGGACTTGCAAAGAAATCATAATCACACAACAATTGTAACTGTTGAAAAGGTAATTGATGAAACTCCAACTGTTAGAACTTTGATTTTTTCTGATGAAGTCATGTCAAATGTTCTTCCTGGACAATTTGCAATGGTTTGGATTCCTGGAATCAATGAATTACCAATGAGTGTGATGATTTCAAATGAATCTGGTAAAGCAGCATTTACTGTTAGAAAACATGGAGCCGCTTCAACTGGTTTGTTTAATGTACAGGTAGGACAACAAATTGGAATTCGTGGACCTTATGGAAATTCTTTTGATCTTAAAGAAGGAAAACTTTTGCTAGTTGGTGGTGGAACTGGTCTAGTCCCAATGATGAGATTATTAATACATGTCAAACCTACAGATGATGTTACTGTCTTGATTGGTGCAAAATCAAAAGATGAAGTATTTTTTGAAGATTTGGCAAATAGACTTTTGGAAAATAATGTCCACAAAGTAATTGTCTCAACTGATGATGGAAGTTATGGTGAAAAGGGCTTTGTCACTGATTTAGTTGAAAAACATCTGAGTCAAGCAAAATACGATGCTGTTTATGTTTGTGGGCCTGAAATAATGATGTACAAAACTGTTCAATCTGCTCATTCTAGAGGTATCTTTGTTCAGGCCAGTCTTGAGCGAATGATGAAGTGTGGTGTTGGAATATGTGGCAGTTGTTGCATTGGGGAAGATCTTGTTTGCAAGGATGGGACCGTTTTTGATGGAGAACACCTGTCCAAAAATAAGGAATTTGGCAATTTTCATAGGAATAAGGCTGGAATTTTAGAAAATTATTAGATTTGACCAGCAAGGTTTAAAATAAATCATAAAATTAATTTCGTGAAGGGAATGGTAACTCCAAAGATCGTTTTAACTGCTGATCGTACACTAATGTCGCCATATAGGGGATTGTCTCTTGCTACATTTTTTGGATGTGCCCCTGCTTTAGACCCTAATAGAGACCCAAAGAGTATTTGGTATAAAATTCTTGGAAAACAAGTAACTCCAAAAATTCTGTTTGATTTTATCTGTAATTATATTCCACATACAAACGGAGTTGCAAATTATGCTCCATATGGACTAAGAAAATTAGAGGCCGGTTTGCTACGAGATGGATTTAGTAGACAAGATGTTGTTGTTGCCCATCCGGACCATATTGAAAAATTCATTGGGCCTGAAACACAAGTTGTTGGAACATATGAGATGGATCCACTTGGAATGGGTCCTGTAACTATGACTTTTACTTATGGTAGAAAGCAAATGTCTTATGATGAGTATTACAATACTGAACTACATCATAGAATCAAAGCTGCCAAAGCTAAAACTGGAAGTAAGGCCAAAGTAATTTCTGGTGCATCTGGAACTTGGCAATATAATTATGATCCAGAAAAAATTGAAGAATTTGGAATTTATGCAATCTTGGAAGGCGAACTTGGTGGTATTGCACCTGAAATTGATGGACATGCTGGTAGGTTCTTCAACTATTTGATTAACGGTGACTTTGAAAACATGGATCCTTTCAGAAAGAGAAGTGACTTTAAAGTTAACATTAAAGAATTTGAAAGAAACGGCAAAAAACTTCATGGAAGATTTGTTAATTTCTGGGATAGACCTGACTTGGAAGAGATTCCAGACATTATAGAGCCAAGTATGCATGGAATGATTGAAGTTATGCGTGGTTGTGGAAGAGGATGTAAGTTTTGTGATGTAACACTAAGATCACTACGATACTATTCTCCTGAAAAAGTCAAAAGAGAAATTGAAGTTAACATTAAGAAAGGTGGTTCTAAATCTGCATGGGTTCATAGTGATGATATTTTCGTTTATGGAATGGATCCCCGAACTGCAAAAGGAATGGAACCAAACAGAGAAGCATTAGAAGAACTATTTACTGCAATCATGTCTACTGGTGTTGAGCACACAAATCCTACTCATGGTACATTGGCAGGAGCAATTGCTGATGAAAAACTAATTCCAAATCTATCTAAAATTATGAAAGCAGGGCCTGACAACATGATTGGTGTTCAAGCTGGATTTGAAACTGGAAGTTTGAGACTAATTGGAAAATATGCTGATAGAAAACTTGCACCGTACTCTCCTGATGAGTGGCATTGGGTTGTAAAAGAAGGTGTAAAGACCTTAAACCAAGATTACTGGATTCCTGCATTTACTTTGATTATGGGACTTGACAATGATGAACAACCAGAGGATTCATGGGAAACAATTCGTTTAATCAGTGAATTGGAACGAGAGCAACCTGAATCTATGTTTACTGCTACTGCCCTGACATTTGTCCCAATTGGTTTACTTGAAAAATCTGATTTCTTTAACATTGGAAATGAAATGACTCCTGCACAATTGGGTGTTTTATACAAGACATGGCAACACAATTTCAAGTATGGTATTCAAAAATTCATGACTAAGACTGGCTCAAAAGGGCCACAAAGATACTTCTTTAATGCCATAGCAAGATCTCTTGGTGGTGTCCCATTGGGTGCTATGGAAAGATATGCACGCAGAAAGAGCAAAGAACATGAACAAGTCATCGAGACTGTCAAGAACAAGTACTGGTAGATTCCAAATACATAAATTCGTTAATTTGTAATGTAGATCATGGCAACTCACGGTTCACTTACAAAAGCAGGCAAAGTAAGAGGACAAACTCCAAAGGTAGAAGGACGTAAAATTGTAGGTACAAATTCTAGTCTTAGGAATAAGAGTAATTTCAAAAAGAGATTTGTCTTGGGTAGATTTCCTGGTCAAAACAAACCTGGACAAAGAAGAAAGAGACGATAGTCAATTTTTCTAAAATTTTGTCACTTTACGATCATTTTCTAAAACAATACTCTTATAAAGTACTGGTACCGTACCATACGGTATGGTAGAAGATTTAAGATTAGATAGTTTAGAGGGCGTAGGTCCTGTAACTACAAGAAAATTATCCGATGCAGGTGTCCACAACGTCATGGATCTCATCGTTAGGGGTCCAGTCGAAATTGCAGAAATAACTGGAATGGAAAAGGACACCGCTGAAAAAATTGTCAATAAAGCCCGTCAGCATTTAGTTGATGGAGGATTAATTGCAAAACACTTTACAAGTGCAAGTGAGATTTACAAGCACCGTCAAAGTATTGGTAAAATTACAACTGGTACAAACTGTCTTGATACACTATTTGATGGTGGTATTGAGACCCAAGCACTAACAGAAGTTTATGGTGAATTTGGTTGTGGTAAAACACAATTTGCTCATACAATGTCTGTTATGGTTCAAAAAACCAAAGAAGAGGGTGGTCTTGAAGGCAGTGTTTTGTATATTGATACTGAAAACACTTTCAGACCTGAAAGAATCGTATCTATTGCTCAAGCTCATGAGATGGATCCAGAAAAAGTTCTAGACAACATCATTGTTGCACGTGCATATAACAGCGCACATCAAACATTGATTCTAGAAGAAGCTGGACCAATTATTGAAGAAAACAACATTAAACTAATTGTAGCAGACTCTGCAGTTGGATTGTTCCGCTCTGAATATCTTGGAAGAGGAACACTATCTAACAGACAACAAAAACTAAATCACTTTGTTCATCTGTTATCTAGAATTGCAGAAACTTACAACTGTGCTGCAATTGCAACAAACCAAGTTATGGCATCTCCTGATGTCTTCTTTGGAGATCCAACTCGTCCAATTGGCGGAAATGTAGTTGCTCATACTAGTACCTACAGAATCTACTTTAAGAAATCTGGCAAGAAACGAATTGCCCGAATGGTGGATAGCCCTCATCATCCGGAAGAAGAGGTAATCTTTGCTCTAGGCGAAGCAGGTGTTATAGATCCTGAAGATGCTGAGAAAAAGACCAAAAAGACTACCAAAAAGACAACCACTAAGAAGGCAAAAGAGCCTGAGGTGGAATCAACAGTAGAAACTCCAGAAGAATCTACAGAAATTCCTGAAGTAGAAACAACTGATGAAACACCAGAAGTTGAGACTACGCCAGAAGTTGAAACTGTAAAAGCACCTCCAGTAGATGCTGAAACAGATGATTCAGAACCTGTAGAAGAGTAGAACTCTCTACCTTCCTTTCTTTTGAAATCTATGAATATTCCTTTAATGATAATTTTGTTGTGACTAAGATCAAATGTATTTTGTTTGATATTGGAGGTGTCTTAGTTGATTGGCACATGTCATGGATAACTTCTGAAGTTTCAACACGATTTGATATCAAAGAAGATTTGATCATTTCTGCATTTGATAAACATCTACCTGAATTAGATTCTGGAAAAATTAATGAATCAAATTTTTGGCGTAAAATTGCAATTGAAACTAAATCTGATTCATTGAAAAACACTAAAGAATCACTTTGGGATACCTACTTTCGAAAAAATGCTGTACCAAAAACTGAAGTAAAAAAATTCAGCGTTGATTTGAAGCAAAATGGATTTACTATTGGAATAATCTCTAACATTGAAAAAGTAACTCATAACATTGTAAATGATTGGAACATAATATCTCATTTTGAATACCAATTCATGTCATATCAAATTGGCTTATCAAAACCTGACCCTAGAATTTATGAACATGTAATTCAAAGGTTACCTTATTCTGTAGATGAAATATTATTTATTGATGATAAACCATCTAATGTTGAATCTGCAGAAAACTGTGGTATGTCATCTATTCATTTTAGAAATTTAGATGATTTACAATCTGCTTTGAATCAATTAGAAGTTAGAATTTAGCCTCAATTTCAACTCTACATACTAATTAAATTATAATATCATTTGATTAACGAAGTTAATCATGACAGATCTTTATCGATTACTACCTGAAGAAATGGAAAAACTTGTGATTGATATGGGATATCCAAGATACAGAGCAGATCAAATTCTGCTTCCACTATATTATAAATTTCCAAAAAGTATCAATGATATTCCACAACTTCCAAAAAAATTAAGAGAAGAACTTACAGAGGCTGGATATACAATTGGTTCAGCAAAAGAAATTCATCGTGTTGTAAGTGAAGATGGTGATACTACAAAGTTATTGTTAGAATTATCTAATTGCTCTTCAGTTGAAACTGTTTTGATGCAGTATGAGCCAACAAAAATTGGTGGTCATCCAAGATCCACAATCTGTGTTTCAACACAAATTGGATGTGCAATGGGGTGTGTGTTTTGTGCAACTGGGCAAATGGGATTTGAAACAAATCTCAAAGCTGAACATATTGTATCTCAAGTAATTCATTTTGCTGAAATTTTAGAACAACGAGGAGAACATGTTACAAATTTAGTCTTTATGGGAATGGGTGAGCCAATGGCAAATTATGATGAGATGATACGTGCTGTAAAAATTTTAACACATGATAGAGGCTTTGGATTGGGACAAAGACATATCACAATTTCTACTATTGGAATTACATCTGGAATTGAAAAACTAGCTGAAGAGAATTTACAAATTGGCCTTGCTATTTCTCTTCATGCACCAAACAATGAGTTACGACAGAAACTTGTTCCAACTGCTGGACCAAACTCAGTTGAAGACATCATAGAATCAGGAAAAAATTATTTTAAAAAAACTGGACGCCGTGTCACTTTTGAGTATGCCTTGATGGAAGGGATTAATGACTCTCCAGAAATTGCGACAGAATTAGCACGACTATTGTATGGAAATGGATCTCACGTAAACATTATTCCTATCAATCCTACAGCAGGTGATTTTAAACGTCCTTCAGATAATAGAGTATTGGAATTTGAGCGAATTTTACAAAAATCTGGTGTAAATTGTACTGTCCGTGTTGAGAAAGGAACTGAGATATCTGCTGCTTGTGGACAGCTCAGAACTGATATTATTGGCTAAATTTGGCTGGAATCCTTTCTAAGTCTTAAAATAGGGCTTTCGAAGGTTTTACACTACATGGCAACTAAGAAATCTTCTGGTCGTTCACATGGATTTAAACACAAATCTAGATCAGTTATGAAGAAAAAGTCTCCTAGAGGCGTTTCATTCCTGTTACGTGAATACAAAGAAGGTCAGCAAGCACTTGTCATTATTGATCCTAGACAGCACAAGGGATTACCTCACAGACGATATCATGGAAAAGTTGGTATGATTACAAATGTAGGTAGACGTGCTATCACTCTAGATGTAAAATTAGGAGAAAAATCGAAAACCTTAATCACTAGATTGGATCACATAAAACCATTCGGTGTATAATTATGGAAGAAGTACAAAAGAAACAAGCTATTTCTCTTTCAGAAGTTAAAGAAATCTTAGGTAAAGTCGATCCTGAAGATATGGATCAAATCCAACGTTGGACCTATGATTATGTTTCAAAATTTGTATCAATTGATCCTAAAAATGCAAAAGAGATGAAGAAAAAACTCATCAAGGAATGTGAATTAACAGAAGATGAAGCTGTTGAAATTGTCAACATTAGACCAACAAGTATGGCAGAATTACGTTCTTTCACGTTTGGTTGGAAAAAATTAATTCTTGCTGAAACTCTAGAAAAAATGCTCAATATAATCAAGGAGCACTCTTAATTTCTTAGGAGTATTTTATTTTGTATAGGGCACAATCCCCACCTAGAAAGTATGAGGAATATGCATACGTTCTAGATTTTAACCCCCGTGGAAAATCATCTACTGTAAGAGGAAGAGAAGGAATAATCATTACTGGAATTGGTGAGGATAGACTAACAATATTGGAAATTCTTGGAGTAGCAAATTCTACATTTGAAGTTGGTGAGAAAATCTATATCGGAAAAGAAGGGCGAACCAAAGTTCAATCTGTTTTAGGTAAAATGGAATATGATAAAATATCTTCATCTGCTCAAAGTGAATTACAAAATGTTGTGGAAAATATTGTAACTGAGAATGAATCAAAATTTGTAGAATACCTAAACAAAGCACAACCTCTAACTCCTAGAATACATGCATTAGAATTGATTCCAGGTATTGGCAAAACATACATGAAAACAATGTTAGAAGAACGAGAAAAGAAACAATTTGAGAGCTATGAAGATTTGCAAGAGCGAGTTGGATTCAAAGAACCAATTAAACACATCACAGAGCGAATAATGGATGAAATAACTGGTGAAAGTAGAATGAATCTCTTTGTTAAGAGATGATAAAGAGAAAATTACTCGGACAACACTTTCTCAACTCAAAGGAAATTGCAGAATCTATTGTATCTGAGGCTAAAATTACAAAAAATGACATTGTTTTAGAAATTGGAACTGGATTGGGCATACTTACTCCATTATTGTGCAAAAAAGCAAAAAAGATAATTTCAGTTGATGCTGATCAAAATCTTATCAAAAAAGCACGAATAGAATTTTCAGATTTTGAGAATCTTGTGTTAAAATCAGGAGATGGATTTAAGACAAAGGACTCTTTTTCTATTTTTGTCTCAAATTTGCCATACTCTAAGAGCAAGGATGCTATAGAGTGGTTGGCTCAATGCTCATTTTCTCATGGAATAATAATGGTCCAAAAGGAATTTGCAGAAAAACTTGTTGCAAAGTCAAAAAATAGAAGGGCAATAAGCATTATTGCAACTTATGCATTTGATATTGAAAAAATATCTAATGTCAGAAAGAATAATTTTTCACCGCCTCCAAAAGTTGATTCTGTAATTCTAAAAATAACAAAGAAAGATAATATGGACAAGAAACTAATTTCTACAATTAATGAGATCTTTTCATACCGAAGAAAGACTGTAAAAAATATTCTAAAGCAATTCAACAAAGAAACTGTAATAGAGAAACGTGTTGATGACTTGACAGGAGATGAAATAGTAAACCTTGCAAAACAAATCCTCAAATGATGAATATCCTCCATCTGAGGATACCTTTTTCATTGCAAACAATATTGAAAATGAAAAAGGAGAATATGCGCTAGACATTGGAAGTGGTTCGGGATATCTTACAAAATTGTTGACTGAAAATTTTTCTTTAGTTGTTGGAACTGATATTAATTGTAATGTATTACAACATCAAAGCTCATACAAAACACATAATCTAATTTGCTGCAATGCCTCAGATGCATTAAAAATAAAATTTGATTTTATTGTGTGTAATCTTCCTTATTTGGCAACTGATGAAATTTTAGATGTTGCTACTGATGGTGGCGCAGAAGGATTTGAGATTCCAAAAAAGATCTTTAATTCTGCCTTGAAAAATCTTAAAGAAGGTGGCAAGTTTGTCTTTGTTACGTCATCTCTTTCAAACTATCAAAAACTCATAGATTACGCACAAAAACTAGGTTTGAAGACACGAATTATAGCAAAAAAGAAACTTTTCTTTGAGGAACTAATTCTTGTAGAAGCAATTAACTAATTATTTTCTTAATTTTTCTTTTGCATATGTGATAATTGCATCAGTCATTTGTGTTGTGGATGCATTACCGCCAATATCCCATGTTACTGCCTTTCCTTCATTAATCACTTGTTCTGTTGCAGCAAATATTGCGTCTCTAACTTCTCGCTCTCCTAGATAATCTGCCATCCAAGCTCCTGATAGAACTGTTGCAGTTGGATTTACTTTGTTTTGTCCTGCAAATTGTGGTGCACTTCCATGTGCTGCCTCAAACATTGCATAATTATCTCCAATGTTTGCAGAATAAATCAATCCAATTGAACCTACAAGTGCTGATGCAAGTTCTGAAATGATATCCATGAATAAATTGGTACTAACCAGTACTGAACCATCAAATTGCTCAGTTGCAATTACCATTTGTTGTGCCATATTATCAATGTAAATTTCAGACAATTCAATATCTGTTCCCTCAACTGCCTTTTGTGCCTCATCCCAAAAAATCCCATCAGTTTGTTTTAGGATATTTCTTTTTGTAATTGCAACCATCTTTTTCATGTTGAATTTGTTTGCCCAATCTACTGCTGAATCAATTAATCGTCTACTCCCATGTCTTGTAATTTTTCTAATTGCAATTGCTGCATCATCTGTAATTTTTGCTTCTACCCCTGTATAGAGACCTTCAGTTGCTTCTCTAAAACATACGCAATTAAGCTTTCTATCTGGAGTTAATCTATCATAAGTTTTAGTTGGTCTGATGTTTGCATAAAGATCAAATTTCTGTCTTAATGTAACTGCAACACTTCTAGGTGCACCTGGAACTGGAATTGTAGTAGTAGGACCCTTAAAACAACAGTTTGACTCTTCTAAAATCTTCATTGTTGCATCTGGAATGTATGATGCATCTTTTCTACCGTTTTTGTCCCATTGTTCTGAGCCTGCCTCACAGAGAACTAGTTCTGACTGAAAGTTACATTCCTTGAGAACTCTTAGCATTGAATCTACAACTTCAGGTCCAATACCATCTCCTTTCATTACTGCAGCTTTTTTACTCAAAACTGCAAGTTTTTGAGGAGTTTATTATTTAATTCTACCTTGATTGAAAATGATTTCTACATGTTATCTATAGAGATGATTTAATAGCTATTTTTGTAAAACAGTCTTTAATGATAATAGTTCAAATCTCTGATCTGCATGTGGGATCTCAATTCCTAGAAGAAAAATTCAACATACTAGTCAAAGAAGTTAATGAACTCAATCCAGATGTAATTGTAATCACTGGAGATTTGACAAACGAGGGATTGATGAAAGAATATGAAAAATGTAAATCTCTATTAGATAAATTCAACACAAAAAAAATTATCGCAATTAGTGGGAATCATGATTACAGAAACACTGGTTATCTGCTATTCAAAAAGTTCTTTCCGTTTCAAACTGTTAATGAATTAAGTGAAGATGTAGTTTTGGTAACTGTTGGTACTGCCAGACCTGACAGAAACGAAGGGGAAGTTGGATATAGACAAAATCTTTGGCTTGAGAGAACTATGAAAAAATACAAAGATAAGATAAAGATTGTTGCAATGCATCATCATCTAATTGCAATTCCTGATACTGGTTCTGATCAACTTACTGTAGTTGATGCCGGTGATGTACTAAGAACAGTACTTGATTCCAAAGTTGATGTTGTATTATGTGGCCATAAACACAGACCATGGGCTTGGAACTTTAGAACACTAACTGTTGTAAATGCGGGTACTGCTACCTCTGAGAGAGTTCGTGGATTATTTGAAAACACATACAACATTTTAACAATTTCCGACAAAAAGGTCCAAGTTGATCTAAAAATTGTAGGTGGAAAACGTGTTCCAATTGATGAAATTGTGAACAATTACAGCCAATTTCATGACGAACTAGACAATACTTGAGTTTTAAAAAATTCATACAAAGTTTGACTTATTTACAGATTAATTCTAGCCATCTTTGTGCGGGGATCGCCTAGCCTGGTAGGGCGTGGGATTGCTAATCCCATGTCCGCAAGGACACGGGGGTTCAAATCCCCCTCCCCGCGCCATTAACATCTGTGAGTTGATGTCAAGAATTCTGTACTTTGAAAATTTTCTAAATTATAAAATAAAAATCACATTGTGAATACCTTATTAGTGGTTTCATTCACTTTGCATGGATATGACTGACAAGTTTTCAGATTATGGGAAATATGTAATCTCAGAGAAGCTTGACTTGGAACTTCCAAAAACACAGATACACTTTTCACGAAAACAAGATGGAAGACTCTCATATCATAGAATAGACTCTACAAATAATGAAATTAAAAAATCCCTTTCACCTTCAGATTCAACTGAAATAGAACTATGTCCAGTATTACCACTACATCTTCCAGCAAAGAAAACACATGATCTTATCTTTCTTAGATTAGAAGAATCAATATTTGTAGAAAAGAATTCAACTGCTAACTTTTTGATTCAGTTTCCAATTGAGATTGGGATTTTTATTCTAAATTCTGAGGATAAATCTAAGGAACTTTTTGACTGCTTTACATGTGAGCCTATGCATTCTAGATATGCACTGTATGGTACCCCCGAAAATGGTAGTCTCTGTATGTATTCTAAGGTAAAATTGTTAGAAGGGGATGAATCTTTTCCATATATTTATGCTAAAATGAGAGTTGAGCTAAAAAATAATCTCTCCCATGGCGTCTCTGTTGGAAAGCTAGTATTTCCAATTACCTCACATACAATATACTATTCAGATAATTCCGAGGTTCACATTGATGACATCAAAGGAACTATACGAGAAGACACAAACAAAGAGATAATTAAAATTAAAAAAGTTGATTATGATAAAAAAGATAAAGATCTGCAACATGTGATATATTCTGAAAATCAAGATATTGGCACATTTGTAATGGACAAGGGGTTTTCTTAGATGGTATTAGAAATTCTTGACACTCAACTAACTGACGGACTAACCATTTGGAGTCTGCTGGTAATTGGAATCATAGTATTTGCAGGTGTAATTGTTGCAAGAATTGCTCGAATGATCTTCAACAAGAAATTTGCACCAACCATGTCCACACATTCTGTAAAGACCCTCAATAAACTGATCTATTATGGAATAATTGTAATCTTTCTTTTTGCTGCAACTGCAAGTCAAGGATTTGATATTGGTGGATTGGTAGTTGGCGCAGGATTTATGGGAATTGTAATTGGATTTGCAGCTCAAACAGTTGTTTCCAATATGATTTCTGGGGTATTCTTGCTAATTGAAAAACCTGTCAAACAAGGAGACACTGTTGAGGTAGTAGGAGATAATGTTACAGGTAAGTTAATTGACATTAACACATTTTCTTCAAAAATTCAGCAATTTGATGGAACAGTTGTACGTATTCCAAATGAAAAGATGTTTACATCTAATCTTAGAACATTTGATCTTTCTGAAGTTCGTAGAAGTGAGGTAACTGTAGGAATTGGATATGGTGAAGATATAGACAAGGCAATCAAAACTATCAAAAATGCAATTGAAAAAAATGTTGTTTATTCATTAATGGAACCTGCCCCTCATTTCTCAGTATCTGAACTTGCAGATAATAGTGTCAACATTTTAGTTCGCGTATGGCATCCACGTGATGATTTGCTAGAAGTAATGCCCACTTTACTCAAAGTAATCAAAAATGCCCTTGATGCTGAAGGCATAGAGATCCCATTCCCTCAAAGAGTCGTATGGGATGGAAAAGGAACTTGATTCTTTCCTGTTAATTCCTAATTCATAATATCGCCCTCTAATAGTGAAAAATTCAAGGCGTACTCTCATATCCGCCGTTAAAACTTAATAGACCGATTCAAGATGTTTACTTATGGGACGAAGAAAAACTCAAAAAATTATACGCACAGGTCCTAAGAATGCAACAACTGGAATGTGTCCCGTTTGTAAAACAATTGGTAAGATTTTCATCCTTGGTTCTCCTGGTGAAGAGCGCGCAAAGTGTGAAAAATGTCGCCAAGAATTTGAATTATAGTGCAAAAAGCTTACCTGCCCATCAAAATATTTACCCATAACTTTTTAAGACAATTTTTTCTTGATACATAATCATGAGTTCAGAAGCTGAAACCATCTATGAAAGAGTTGCAAAACTTGAAGATGAAATTGCATTACTCAGAAGTGAAGTCGATATCCTCAAAAGAGCATTGAGAAATAAAATTGCTCGTCATGAAATCTCAATGATTAAGAGAGGACAAGACATAGATTCTATTATTGATTAATTTTTTGTCTTTATACCTCTAATCAATTCTAAAATAAAATCTACATCTTCGGCATTTGGATTAATCTCCAAATATTTATTCAAATATTTTAATGCGCTTTCATAATTTAGTAGTCGTTCTTCTAATATTCCCTTATCTCTAATATCTTCAGGAGATTCTGGTTCTATTGCCAAGACCATGTTAACACAACGTAGTGCTTTGTCATAAACAAAAGACTGAACATAGGAGTTCTTCAAATTTCGTGTTAGTCTTACTAGAATTTGTTCAGGCCTAATCTCATCTAGGAATTCTGGTTTAAATTCTACCTCTCCTCCAAAATTTGTGTCAAGAATCTCTTGCAAGTCATCAATGTCTAGTAATCGACCATCATAAAATGGATCTAGTATCATCTCTTCATTATATTTTACCAAGATATGGCTGGGAAATCCTACAATTTTTAGATCCAATCCAATAAACTTTGCAACTTCTGCATAAAGAATGGAAATAGTGATTGGAAGACCTGTCTTTTTATCTAGTACTTCGTTTAGAAAATTATTCTTTGGATTATAGTAATCATCATCATCTCCACTATATCCTAGATTCTCAAAGAGATGCTCATTTAACATAGAAATCAGATATGTTGGATTTTTTACATCACTTACTGACTCTTTTAGAGACATTCCCATCTTGTTGATCTTTTCAATATACTTTTCAATCTCTAAATCTGGATATTCTAGAATCTGTGCAAATTTGAGGCACTTTTCAACTAGGTTAAAGTTTGGATTTTTTACAAATGCATACCATTCTGCAACAAATGGATCAAAGTCTTCTTGCAATTGTTACTGGCTCAACTTGTCAAGGTATAGTTGGGGATCCTTGAGTTCTCTGGTGTTTGGGGGAATTTCAATGATTTTTTTGAACGTATCTGAGCCTAATTTTTCATATACTGTCTTTGTAAAGTCCTTGCCCATGCTCTTTCTAACCTGATATGATGAAATGTCCGTTCCCATGAATGTTGTAAGATAATTTTGGAAATCTTGGTCATCTTTTAGGATATTTTCAATTGCAAATCCTGCCATGCCTTCCATTGCAGTAAATACTGCATGGTGATGCTGGATTGGTGCAAGCCATCTCTTGTAAATATCTAAGAGCTGTGGAATCGCTTCTTTTATTTTTGGATCCATCTCTACATGTGTAAATGTCATAACGTCAGGGCCAATCTGCTCAATTAGGAAATGGTCTGGATTCAAAAAGAAAAACAGGTTTGCCCTTTTTGCAAACGGGAAATCATCTGGTACTGTTTGAAGTTGGCAATATTCTGCAAGCATATTGACAGTTTGAGTATCAATCTTTAGGATAATTCCTGCCAACTCTTCATTAATCTTATTTACCTGCATTGCAGCTTCTTTGTTGATTTGATGTAACTTTTCTTGTGTGGAGTGGATTAGTTCTTCTAATACTGCCATCTTTATTGCACCCATGTACCCAGAGTTTACATTCTCAAATCTTGATTCGTATGGCTCTCCTTGTTTGTGTAAAATAATTTGTGGATATCTTGATAGAATGAATTTATTGAGATAAATCACGTCATTAAGATAGTCTCCATATGTTGTAGTGATTTTAGAAATGTATTGAATTGCATATGTTGAATATACTAAATATTTTGCCGTGTCTTGCTTCATTAGTTCTGCAATCTTTTTTTGATCTTCTTTTGCTACTGCATTAAATAATTCCCTTACAAACTCTTTTGATTCGTTATCTGCAAAGACTTTTTCTCCTTTGAGTCTCTTTAGGTCTTCAAGCTCTGGAAATTCTAGTTTGATGTTATCAGATACATCTACTCCAAGAAACTCTTTGATCTTTGTCTTAAATTCTGGAATTACTCTATTTGCAATTTCCTCAATATCTTCAAACTCCACCTTGCCTGCCAAGTCTTCTTTGGCCTTTACTGCGAGCCCAGAAATCTCTTTTTCCTCATCAATCTCTACTGATAACTGCCCAAAAAGTGCCTCTGCAAATTCTTCAAACTCTCCCATTTTCAAATCAAATCGTCGATTACTACATTTAACATTATCTTGGTTTTAGATCAAAGAAATATAGTTTGTAATAATTGATTTCTCATATGCTTCAATCAAGTCTTGAATTTTTGAGATGTGTGCGATGTGGAGCAAAGCTTGAACTTGATGTTTTTTTGTCTGAAAAAGAAATTGTTGAGGGAATGCTAGAATGCAAAAAATGTAAATTGAAATTTCCTATAATACACAAAATTCCAATTTTGTGGGATGACTTTGCCAATTATCTTTCTTCACGACGAATCTTGGGAGGAAAACTGTACAATCTTGTTTGCTCCCCAAAACTCAAGAGTTTTGTAAAATCTTCTTTGAGTAAAAAAGAAAATGACAGGAGCAACCTTGAAGAGAAATGGTCTAAAATTTACCAAAACAGCAAAAACTCCAAATTTTATTTTGAAGTAAAGAAAAATCTAGATGCTTTACCTTCATCAAAACTTGTCTTGGAGCATGGTTGCTCTATTGGAATAACTACTAATCATTTGGCTGATTCCAATGAGATGGTATTTGGTTTGGATCGTTCCTTTAGTGCATTAGACATTGCAAAAAAACATTTCAAAGAAAACTTGGATTACTTTGTAGCTGATTCACTTTGTCCTGTGTTTGGAAAATTACAGTTTGATTTAGTTTTGGCTCTAAACGTTTTAGAAATAATTGAACCAAGAGTCTTGCTAAAATCAATATCAAAACAGATCACTAAAGGCCATTTTGTAATCTCTGATCCATACGACTTTGATAGAGGTCCAAATTCTGTGAAAAATCCCATTAATGAATCTCTTTTGCGCATAAATTTGACAGATTTGGGATTTAATGTTTTGAGTTCTACAAAAAAACCATCCTTTATCCCCTGGAATCTGAAACTCAATCCACGAGCTACTCTAAACTACAAAGTAGATTTCGTAATAGCACAAAAATCCTAAATCAGGTCTTTCCAGATTCCTGTGAACTCATCACTTGGTACAACTGAGAAAATTTTGATTTTGCCTAGTGGTTCTAGATACTGCCTCTTGTCATAGTAGGTAAATTCGCCTTCCTTGTCTGGATAAATTGTAATGGTGTCTTGCTCTCCTGGCTCTAACAAGTCAGTTTGAACGTTAAAACCGTCAATGTATAATCTGTGATGTGTGGTTCCATTGTTAATTACAGTCAAGACATAAGCAAATGCTGTACGAGAAATTAGCGTTGGGTTGTCATCTCCTTTGACTCCCTTTATTGCTTTGATTTGGGTTTCACCACCTACCTCTTGGAATACTACTGTCTGCTCTACTTTTTCAGTCCAAAAAATCGACACATGTCTGACATTTCCTTGTCCGATAAACCCAATCATTACTGCCAATCCTATCATTCCTGCAACCAGTCCTGCAATGATCAAAATTTTGTCATTTTGTTTCAATTGTGTATATTTGGTCTTTCTCATTTAAGAAACTAGATGAAAATATCACAAGTGATAAGACTTTATTTGAGAATTATTCCATTGGAATCATGCCTCTTTTTTGCAAACAATGCGAGGGTAGAAGATACCCAATATACAAGGAATCCGACAAGGGTACGCTGTGGCTTTGCAACAAGTGTCAAAATTACACAGATAGTGAAGACGTGATTATTCGCGAGCAGACAGAGCAAGAACGGACAAATGTCAAGGCAAAGGCAGACGAATTTGAAAAGACATCAAACTTTCCAGCAGAAAAACTATCTAGAAGAAAGGGCGTAAATTAAAAAAAAGAAATAGGAGAAAATCCTAAAACTCTATTACTGAACCTGCAGCAATTGTGAACTTTTGATTTTGCTGTTCCCCGTGAACATCATACCATTCAACGTTGAGATTTACTTTGTTTCTGAGTGCAGACTCTACTGTAATGCAGCTTGCTTGTCGTAGTCTGTCTTGAATTGATTTTTCTGAAATTGGTTCTTCTTGTGTTTTTGTCATGAATGGTTTCTAGCAGTTGGGATTTAGCCAAAAGAGTAAAAATTAATTTTTGATCGCACAATCTATTTTGACAAACTATATTCTGGTTTGGAGTTGTTGTAATTTGTCTCGAATGATAGGTAGTTGTTAATCAATTCATACAAAAAATTCAAATCTATCCAAAAAACATACAATAGACTCCTACACCAAATATAGTATCATGGGATTCAAGGACTTGTTTGTTGGAGGAAATGCTGGAAACATTCCAATCAAGGTAAAGTGTACTGGGTGCCAGAGAATTACAGTAGTAAAGATTCCATCTGACAAGCCATTTGAGAAATGGAACGAAAAGGCAAAGTGTGGCCAGTGCGGCGCTTCAAGCTGCTGGGAAAAAGTTTGATTTATTGTATCTTTAACTAAAATTCTAATCCAGGGGTAGTCTGCGAAATTTTTCAGCCAATCTGTCTAGTATCTTTACATCCACTTTTCTCTCAGATGGAATGAATTTTTTTCTAAGACCTGAAATCGTATCTTCAAAAATTTCTGTTCTTTCTTTCTTTGTTATCATGTATTAATTGACAGTTCATTGCATTTAAGCAGGACAAACATCTTGGGCGCCAATACGCTTAAGTTTGTATTTTCTTATGCGATTTATGGCAAAACTATCTGATAAACAATCTTGTAATGATGAGGCCCATTTATGGACAAAGAGAGACTACGTGTAAAAAGTGGCAGAAGCAAGGGCTGCAGGGACTGCCTTAGTCATAGGTGTTTTCCTAATAGTTGCATGTGTGATTGCCACAAGTAATAATTTTTGACTGCAAGTATGTCGTTGCTTGGGGCATTGGTCTAATTTACCAAGCAAAAACATACTGTACAATCAGGATTCAAGCCTGCAAAGGTAGTAGGCTTTGCAGGATTCTTGAATAGTACAAATTACCATTTCGCATATTTATCCATACTCCAAATTTCCTGTATTGATTTTTTTTAACTAAAATCTACACTCTTTGCCTTTTCACAATTAATATTGAAACCAACCTGCGTCATTTCCATGAATCTCTTCAAAAAGAAGCAGGAAGAGCCTGGTCTTGTCTGCAAGATATGCAAGATGGAGTTTAATGATCCTCAAAGAACAATGAGGCACATGGTAAAGGCTCATTCCAAACCACAAAAGGCAAAAAAGTAAGACTATCAAAAATCTTAAGTTTTTGTGCCTTGTAGAAATTTTATGCCATGTTTGAGATGCGATGGCAAGGGAAAAATCAGAAACGAGTTTGGCATGTGGGAAAAATGTGAATCTTGTCAGAAACAAGAGATGACTTTTGAGAGCGTTAATGCACAACCTGACACCAATGAGGAAGGATTCTAAATTTTTAAATTGAGAATTTTTCTAATAATTTTATGGACTCTGAGAAATACGAAACACTAACCATTCCATCAAAGGTTAGAGAGGGAGTATTTCATAAAGTAGTCAAAGATATCAAGAGCGGAAAGGCAGTGTCATGTTCTTGCAAGTGCTGGAGCAAGGGAAACAAGGCATGTGCTGCCATGAGAAGTGTTGGAGTTTGAAATCTGAGAAAGGAATTTGTTTATATTATTAACAAAATTCATGAAAAAATCACAAGAAAACTAATCTGGTTAAAAAGAAAAATTGGATCATGCCATTGATCCAACTATTAGAGTTATGCTCTAATTTGTTTTACTAGTTTTGCATGTATGCTGTCGACATTATCGGCAGTGATGTTTACACCAAAGTTTCTGCACTTGTTTTCCTTTATGGTCTTGTTAACGTCTACAGTCACCATACTCGAGTCAGAAGTTACTATGATTTTGGCATAGCGTAATGGCTTGTCTCCTGCACACAACTTAAATGCATACAAGTGATATGTCCCATTAAACTCTACATAGAGTTCCTTTATGGATGCACGTTCAATGTTTACTTGTGTCATTGCAAAGGCTGTTGGAAGCAGCATTAATGCTAGAACCAATGCTACTACAATAACACCTATGACAAAGTCAGTTGATGTGACAAACCTGTAAGCAGGCGTCAAAACTTTGTAACGGACTTCATCAGTGTTGTGTGGTACATGTTTTTCAAAACCATGTAAAATATCATAAATCATATCGATTCACCTTCTAGAGTAATTCCATAAAGAAACAACTAAAGAGCAAAACATAGATTGTAATAAATCACTGTTTAGACTATTCTCAATTGTTTCTAGATGGATTTTTTTCTGTTTCCTCCAAAACCACTTTAGCAAAACAAGCAATTAAGATCTGCATGAATTGATTTGATACTAAATGAAATCAACTGGAACCTATCTTAATTATTACAAACACTATAGACCAGTAGTGAATTCGTGATAAGAAAGATGTATTATCTTCTAATGCTATACAGATCTGCCTTCACTTGAATTCACTTTAGAGATATGAATCCAAAGTAATTAAATTATTTATAAAAATAAAAAAAGATTAGGATGTAGGAGCTGTTGCACGTAGCATCCAAAGCATTTTTTCGTGTTGCTCCATTAATCCTGTCAAAAAATCGCTTGTTCCCATATCGTGGAAACTCTTGTCAGATTTTTCAAGATCCTCTCTCAGATTTCTGATAATTGATTCCTGGTCTGAGACAAGATTGGCAAACATCTCTCTATCTGTAGGGTATTGACCAGGATGCTCTGGTAGCCTTGCATGTGACTTTAATTCATCAAGTGTAGCAATTGCTTTTCCTCCAAGTTGTCGAATTCTCTCTGCGATATCATCAATTATGACTTCGATTTCTCCATATTGACCTTCAAAGAATTTGTGATAGTCATTAAAATGCGGACTAACCACATTCCAGTGATAGTTTCTTGTTTTTGTATACAGGACATACTCATCAGAGAGCAAGGAAGTAAGTATACTGACTACCCCTTCTCTGTCTTGATCAGCAATACCGATATTGAGATTTTGTTCTACTGCTGTTTCATTTATTTGTGCCATTAGTGGGATTTTTCGTTTATCATATTTAACATGGTGATAATATATTTAATAGTGCTAACTTTTTTTTATTTTAATTATTTTGATATCGAAAAATGAATTACTAAAGATTAATTTTGTATTGTAACTAATCCAAACCATTGGATAATCTAGATAATGCACGACATGATCACCAGAAAAACAAGTCTGATATTGTAAATTTGGTAAAGCAGATGTTTGCACAAGACAAGTGGGGCGACCAAGAATACAAAAAGGCACTAATTGATTTGGTAAACAAAGACGAAAAACTAGTTGCAGAAGTTGCCAGACTACTCAAAGCAAGACATGAGTGAGAAAAAACTACAGCAAGAAGACTGCAACGAAGACAATCTTGGTCCTGGGATACTGACTCTAACTACCACGAGAATTGCATTTGACAAGACAAAGTCTCGTGTAATGGATTTCTCAAAAAGCATGGGAGAGACACTGCTTGATATTCCCTTATCTGATATAGTGAGGACCTGGAGGGAGGGGCTGATCATGAAAAAGGCATGCATCAGTGTTCGTACCAGTAGCGGAGAGAAAGTCTACAAGTTTGGGGTGTTCAACGTTGGTGGATGGGTTGATGGCATCCAAGACGCAATAAACGAATTGTAAAAAACTAGCTTGTCGGATTCATCAGTGCAGCTCTTTCTTTGAGCTTTTGATCAACTAGTGCATTGACATAGTCTCCAGACTTTCCTTGGCAATTTCCAATGTTTACTGCATATCCATCAAGTGTCTCTGCAATACAACCGTTATCTGTAATTGCTATTATCTTGACTAGCTCTATATTCTCATCTGGTGCGACATAAAACATCAGATATGCCAAAAGTGCCAATCCGATACCTGCAAGTACTGCTGCAATTGTTATAATTGATTTGGAATTTGATTTTTTCATTTTTTTATTTGGGATTGCTGACATGTATTGTTTATGCGCCATACAAATTAGAGTGGAATGACTCTTTTTTTAATTTGAGAATTGTAGCATTAATTTAAATTTGAAATTTGCGTGACTATCTAGCTAGTTTTTTTGCCTTTTTGAATACTGCATACCAGTCACTCCAAGACAGTCTGCCTGTCTGTGTGTTTTGCTTTGATGGATGATAAGACGTGATTACTGTTATGGTGTTGTAATGAAATGTCTTGTTGTGTCCAAACTTTTCTGGCTTTACTTGGAGTAACTTGCATGTGGGATCATATGCTATTTTTCCAAGACATAGTATGGTTGTGACGTTACCTAGTATCTGGAGTTCTTGCTCAAGATATGGGTGGCAGTTTTGCATCTCCTCTTTTGTTGGCTTGTTTTGTGGAGGTGCGCATCTTACTGCAGCTGTAATGTATGCGTTATTTAGTACCAGTCCGTCATTGGTGGTCTGAGAAATTGGTATATTTGCAAACCCTGTCTTGTGCATTACTTTTGCTACCCAGTCACCTGATGAATCACCTGTAAACATTCTGCCTGTTCTGTTTCCGCCGTGCGCTGCAGGTGCCAATCCTATTATGAGCAGTTTTGCCTTAATGTCTCCAAATCCTGATAGTGGTCTGCCGTAGTATGATTCTTCTTTGAATCGCCTGACTTTGGTTTTGGCAACATCTCTGATGTATGTAGATAGTCTTGGGCATTTTTGACAATCTTTGATCTTTTTGTTTAGAGTTGTGATTGTTTGTTTTCTCACTGTCTGCTCCTGTTTTTACTGAAATTTCAATCTATAACTATGCAACTTTTTTGATTTTTTGCAATCTAGTATAAAAGAACAATTATTCATATCTGACATTTCGCTTTTGGAATTGTTCTCATGCTAGTATGATGTAGTAATAGTATGGCGCAAGTAGAAAAAATTGGAGGATCCGTTGAGATTGTACATCTATCATTGCAATCATACACTCATATTCCATTAAATGACGATGATTATTTGTGGAATGTAAGCGCAGTTAATCTGATGTTTCAGGTTTAGACTATCCTGCAGTTGTAGTGCCATCTGTCTTTGCTGATCAATTTTCACTTACGATAAATTCACCATAAAATATTTAGTTCTCCTGCAATTCAATGTAAATTAGCTAAAGCCTAGAATTACATCTAAAATTATAATTCTCTTAGAACGACTAAATCACTCAATCAGTATTGCAGGTTTGAATGGCCTTGCATGTCTAGCTTTTCCCTTTGGATCATAGATATCATCATCTGATTTAGAATACACTGTAATATCTACTCCAAACTCTTTCTTACCAATGCTTGATAGTTCTGATTTTAGGAACTCTTTTTCATCAAAGGATTCAGCTTCAAGCTTCATTCTTTTGATACTCTCAGATTCAGAATGCAAATCCTTGATTACTTTTTGTACATAGTCTGGCATCTTTTTGGCATCAGCAGTATTAGGATCTGCAATTAACTCCTTCATCACAACTCCCATGTTGTTTTGACCGCCTACCATGATACTAAGTATCTTGCGATAGATTTTGGATTTTATTTCATCTGAGTTTACATAGATTACAATTTTTTTTGGAGTGATTTTTGTAACCTTGAGAATACTTGCAATATCATCTATAGTTGATTTTAACAACTCTTCAGCTTGAATTGATACAGCATCTACATCATCTTTAGAATATTCTGGCCATTGTGCCTTTGATACTAGTTCTGAATTTCCTAATTTTTCCCACATCTCCTCACTAACATGTGGTGCAAATGGAGACAGCATTGCAACTCGAGCAGAATTTATCTGGTGTAAAATTCCTGAAACATCTCCTCGTTCTTTTGCTTGAACTCGTTTTTGATACCAGCTCAAGTCAGTCTCAAATGTAAACAAGATATCATGTAGTGCCTCGCGCAATCTCATTTTTTCTACTGCTTCTGTGACTTCAGCTATTTTGCTCTGGGTTTTGGAGAGAATCCACCTGTCTTCTGCTTGCAAATTGCCAATCTGACCTTTTTTGAGCCTAGAGCACTCCTCTAAAAGCGACTCTAGCTTGCTTTGAATGCCTGAAACTGACTCCATGTTAAAATCAGCATCTTGGAGTAATTCAGCAGACGATATGATTGCCAATCTAATTGGGTCTGCACCATGATCTTTTATTGCAGCTCGCAATGGAATGATGTTTCCCATACTCTTTGACATTTTAGCTCCATCCATCATCACACTACCGTTAACAACAATTTCTTGTGGCCACAATTTTTTATCAAAGATTGCAACGTGGTTTAGTACAAAAAATGACAAGTGGTTCTGTACCAAATCACGACCCGAATGCCTTGAATCAACTGGATAAAAGTATTGGAATTCTTTTTTCATTGTATTAATTACATCTTCAGAAAGATTTGATGAATTGGCAGCTTGTGTCACATCGCCTTTATCTAACAAAACATAATCAAAGAATTCTTTGCTAAGATTCTCAGGTTGTACTGTTCCATCATTTACAAATCTCGATATAGTATAGTATGCCATGTAAATTACACTGTCTGATAATGACTCTACAATCCAGTCCTTGTCCCATGGTAGTTTAGTTCCAAGTCCCTGTTGTCTTGCACAAGCTCGCTCATGCAACCAATCAATTACTTCAACAAACTCTGTCTTGATATTGTTAGGTAGAATGTTCATCTCATCTAAACATTTGCGAGCTAATCCCTTCCATTCTTCATCGCCATAGTTCAAGAACCACTGGTTGTTCAATATTTTTACAACACATTCAGCTCCGCAGCGACATTTCACCGGTGCATTCTCTAACACTGGGAATTTTTCTAGAAAATTATTTTCTTGCAACCAAACTCTAATTTTGTCTCGACCAAACTGTACCTTCTCATTTTCAAACTGTGCACATTTGTCATTTAGCTTTCCATCAGTAAATTCTTTGAGATATAGTTCCTTGGTAGCCTCTTCTAACTTGTCATCAGACTGGTCTGAGATTCCCATTTTCTCTACAATGTCTTTTGCTGGAATGGCGCCATATCCTTCTGTACCAATAATTGGAATAGGCTCTAATTTTGAGGCCAGTTCGTGTCCTTTTGCCTTCAAATCCATCAATGCCTGATAGTCTTTTGGAGCATGTGCAGGCACAGACATTACTAATCCTGTTCCCATGCTGGGCTCTACAAAGTCAGCTGGCAGTATTGGAATCTCTCGTCCGTCATGATTAGTGGCATTCTTGCCAATTATCTCACTACCTGGAATCTCGCCAATTACTGATACTTTTTTCTCAAAGAATTCTAGTTTCTTTGCACATTGTTCTGAGACTATCCAAGTTTCATTATCAACTGACACCTTTTTGTAAACAGTATTTGGATTGACCCAGAGATTTGTAATACCAAATATAGTTTCAGGTCGAAGAGTCGTAATTGGAAATACAAATTCATCTAGCTTGAACTTTATCAAGAAATTCTTATCATCAATCTTTGGTTCTACATCGCCCATTGTATCGTGCTGTGATACTGGGTTTTGATCAACAGGACACCATCCAACTGGATGACTACCCTGAATGATTCTACCCTTTTCTTTTAGTGTGGTGATTTGCCATTCAATAAATTTCTGATAACCTGGAACTATAGTTGTAAATTCACGACGCCAATCAATGGAATACCCCATCTCAATCATTCCAGATTTTATCTCTTCATGAAAGTAATCTGCAATCTTTATTGGTTTAACAAATGACTTTATTGCATCTTCAGGAACATGGTAGATGTTTCTTAACCCATCAAGTATCTCTTTTTCTCCAGACTCGATTCTTTTTGCCATGCCAAGTACAGGTGTTCCCGTATAATGGAATCCCATTGGGAATAGTACATTGTATCCTTTCATTCGATAAAATCTTGCATGAACATCAGCTAGTGTGTATGTTCTTCCATGTCCGATATGTTGCGGAGAGTTTGGATATGGATATGCAACTGTAATGAATTTTTTTGGTTTGTCATTTGGGTTTGTCTCAAAGTCTTTTGATTTGGCCCATTTGTCTCGCCACTTTTTTTCAATCTCAGTCCAGTTAATTGTCATTGTCTCATCCTAAAATCATCGATTTCGCTTTGGCTATTGCCTCGTCTTTTTTAGATGTGTCTTTTCCACCGCCTTGGGCAAATTTGGCATCTCCACCACCAGAACCGCCCAAAATTGAGGCTATTTCTCGGGCAATCTCGCCTGCATTAACCCCTGATTGCTCACCTGAGAACACTATTACACGAACTGTTGGGTCAGCTTCAAAGATTCCACAAAATGCAGCTGTTGCATCTTTTCCAACTATTTTCTTGCCAAAGTTCTGGTGGAAATAATCATCATAATCAGGATTTGCAGTAAAGCACAACTTTCCTTTGGTGAATATTCCGTCTTCTTCTACTGATTCTCCAGCTAGAATCTTTTCTAGTAGTACTGGAATCTTTTCTCTTGTCTTTTGCTTGTTTTCTTCACGTTTCTTTTCTAGCTCTTCTTTTTGCTTTGCTTCTTCTTCTTTTCTCTTTAATTCTTGAGCTTGCAGCTTCTCATATTCAAATGCGCCAGGACCTGATACAAACTCTAGACGAACCACTCCGTCTTGAATGCGTTTAGTCTTTGTAATCTTGATTAGCTCAATGTCGCCAGTTTTTTTGACATGTGTTCCACCACATGCTTCAACATCTTGGTCTTCAATTGAAACAATTCTAACAGCTTTTACTGGAACAACTCCTCCCTGGTAAATTCTAAATCCATATGTCTGCTCTGCAGTTCCTCTATCGTAATAGTCAATGTTGACATTAAGATTTTGTTTTACCATGTTGTTAGCTGCATCTTCTATTTTTTTGATCTCGTCATTAGATAGAGAAGAGTGATGAGTAATGTCTAGTCTGGCATGATCATCTTCTTTGAAAGCTGAATGCTGCCAAATCCATGAACCCAAAACTTTGCGTGATGATGCATTAAGGATGTGGGTACTGGTATGGTTTTTTGTAATGTTGGAGCGGCGTGTCTCATCAACCTTGCATGAAACGGTCTCACCTTCTTTTGGAGTGCCGTCCTCTAGCTTGTGAACGATAATGTTTGCATGCTTGTCTACATCTGTTACTGAAAATCCTGCTATTGTTCCGTGGTCTGGCTCTTGGCCTCCACCCCGTGCGTAAAATGATGTCCTATCTAAAATTACCATATCCTTAATTACCTTGAGTACCTTGGCTGAAAACTCCATTGGGTCGTCTTGGTAAAATAGAGTTTCAGTTTCTGGCAGTCCTTCTAGTGGAAGTTCTGCAATTGCCTTTTTCTTGTCAGACTGGTGCAAATCAGATAACTTGGAATAAAATGATGATGGAATCTCTGAAATTGCATCGACTTCTTTAAGATATTCAGGAGTGATTCCGTCTGATTCGTAGTATGTAATTAGTTCATCAACTGATGGAGTTCCTTTTTCCTTTATCTTGTCTGCTTTTTTCTTCATGTGAACTTTGGATTCCTCGTATCTTGCAGATTCGAGTTTTAGTATTGATTTTACATCATCTCTCTTCTCATCAAGTTCGGGATACGTGTCCTTGAGATAGTCTACATGAGCATCAATCAAGTCATCAATGTCCAGTTTTACATTTAGTTTTGAAATGGTTGCATTGATTCGACGCAACATCATTCTCAAGTTGTATCCGCCGCCAACATTTGATGGAAGCGCACCATCAGTAATTGCAAATATCAAAGTACGCAAGTGATCTGCAATCAGATACATTCCCTCCAGCGGCGTGATCATCTTTTGCATCTGCTCATCTGTAATTCCTGCATTCTTTATTGCAATTCGTCTTACCTCATTCAAGTCATCATAGTGATCAATTACTTTTGCAACTTCAGTAAAGTACTTGCGCAAAATTTCTGAATCAGAATCAATTCCAATAGTGTTGAATAATTTCTGATTGATTGGGCCAAAGCAGCAGTCATACGCAGTTGGCGTTCCCATCGTAATCCATGCAAATCTCTCAAGACCTGCACCCATGTCAATTACTCGCTGGTCTAGTGTTGTATGTTGTCCAAGCTCCCCCTGAAATTCAGTAAAGACTGCGTTTCCAAGCTCCAGTCCACGCACAAAGTATTCTAGTGATGGACCAAACGAGCCTCCGCCTGCCCACACATCTTCAACAAAGACTACTTCGTCTTTGTTTATTCCAAATTGCTCAGTTAGTAATCTATAATCCAAATCAACGCATTCGTCTTTCCAATATCCTCCCAAATCTGGAACGCTGTGCTGCCCTATCATGCAAAATGATGAAAAGTGGCGTCCGGTAACTCCGACGTTTTCCAAGTCCTTGAATCGCAAACAAGTTTGCGGAACAACCAAAGGATTTGCAGGAAACTCAAATACTACCTTGCTTCCCATCACTCTTTGAAAGTCTACAACTGATGCTATTGTAAAGTACAAGTCATCACGCCAGCGACACACTACAGGATAGCGGCTAACTGAAGTGTGATTGTTTTTTACAAAAAACTCTTCGACCTGCTTCCATGATTGGGTATAGTCAAATCTCTTTGAAGTTGGCGGATCTCCAATGAATGAGTACGTGTCTAGTCCGTCATCAGGGCACAAGTCCCTGTCTGCATTCAGAGTCCAAAAGAATCTGCCACACTTGGCACATGATTTTCTTACAAATCCCTTCTCTGAAAACAGCTTGACGTTATAGTACTTGTCAGGATCTGATGAAAATTCTTTTAGAATCTCTTTTTTATCCAATGAAAAAACCTGCCATTTGCCGATATTAAGAATTAGCGATATGGCTTGCTTTTTGAGGCTAGAATCGCTGTCTGTAACCTCAATTACATATTCCTCGTTTTAATCAAATTTCTCTGCAATTTTTTTATGAAAGCACTGATCATGGGAGCAATTTTTGGTCTGATGTTGTTTCCAATCTCATTTGCAAATCCAGCAGAGTGGAACTACCTGATGCCATGGAATGATGCGTCTCAAATCAATGTAGTAATAGAATCTGACTTTGATGTAGATGAGAACAAAATCAAGGACCACAATACACAGATGGCTTTACAAAATACAAAATTAATGATGATAAAATAGAACTAGTCTTTGTTATTTTGTATGATGTTGATGACATGTCATACAATGAGATAGAGATGGTTGCAAGACATGAACTAGGCCATGCACTGGGACTGGGACCCACAACAAATCCCTTTGATATGGTGTATTCTGTAATTGGCAAGCAGCACAGCTTGATCTCAATGTTTGACTTGTATGCATTGCTGCAAATTTATCAAAAATAATCTATATTTTAAAATGGAATAGATTTTCAAGCATTCCTGATGAAGGCAACTTGCTTTGATGGAGAGAAAATAAAGTATGATGAAAACTATCCAGATCCAAAACCTGGAGAATCTCTAGTTAGAGTGAGTCTTGCTGGAATTTGTGGAACTGATCTTGAAATCTTGGATGGATACATGGCATACAATGGAGTGTTGGGCCATGAGTTTGTTGGAGTAGTAGAAAAATCTGAAAATCCTAAATTGGTTGGAAAAAGAGTTGTAGGTGAGATTAATGCTGGATGCAACAACTGCGACTCTTGCAAAAAAGGATTGCAACGACACTGTCCTAACAGAACAGTTCTTGGTATTTTGAAAAGAGACGGAGCATTTGCTGAATTCCTATCACTACCTGAGCAAAACTTGCATGTGATTCCTGATTCAATTTCTGATGAGCAGGCAGTATTTGTCGAACCACTTGCTGCAGCATTTGAAATCAAAGAACAAGTCTCACTAAATCCTGACTGGAAGGTAGCAGTTGTAGGAGATGGCAGGCTAGCACAGATGATTTGCCAGGTTCTAAAGTTGTCATGCCCTGATGTTACTTGCTTTGGAAGACATCAGCACAAGCTTGCATTGCTAGAAAAATTTGAGATTCCAACTAGAATTGGAATAGAGTCAGCTGACCAGCAGTCCTATGACTTGGTAGTCGAAGCTACTGGAAGCAACTCTGGATTCTCTGACACCATGAAGCTGGTAAAGCCACGCGGAACTGTAGTTTTAAAATCTACTATTGCATCACGAGAAAACCTTGACTTGACTCCAACTGTTGTAAATGAGATTACACTGATTGGCTCTCGTTGTGGATTGTTCAAGCCGGCAATTGATGCACTTGCATCAGGTATTGTATCAGTTGATTCCATGATTGACTCTATTTTTCCACTAGAGCAGTTCTCTCAAGCAATTGAGCATGCAAAAAAACCTGAAACACTCAAAGTCTTTCTAAAACCATAATTGATTTTGGAGCTCCATTAAATATGGAAGAAATGTATTATCCGTGTCATGGCTGAACAGTTCCCAATCAAAGACATCAAAGAAAGAATAGATGACATCATGATAGACCCTGAGATTCGATTCTGCGGACTAATTGATGGTAATGGAGAATTGCTTGCATGTGGCTTTGATAGCAAGTCTGTACCAATGCTAAATGACAAACAAAGAAGACTGCTCTATCAGGAGCTAGCTCACAGAGTCGCAAACAGACAAGGCTTTGATGCAGACCTTGGACGTGTAAAGTACTCGTCTTCAAGAAGAGAAAATGCAGTGATGATGAGTTTTCCTTTTGGAACCTATGTTGTACTAGTTATTGCAACTCCTCGCGTAAACATTGATAGAATTGCGTGGGACATACTCAACAAGCTAGGACGACAGTGGTCTGAGTTTGGCGGTCTCTAGTTTTTAGAAATTATATTTCTTCCATCAAGATATGATAATGCATCAACTAGTTCTTGGTCTGAGATTAATCCCTCTGAGTGCCACATGGTAATGTTACTAGTCCATAGAGGGGAACTACTCATATCATAAAGAAATGAGATTCTGAGAATCTTATCATCACCTAATTGAGGATTGCCACGTCCGTCCTGATTGCTAGTCAAAATGTACAGTCCATCCGGGCCTGCAACTGCATCACGCAGCCTGCCAAATTCACCTGAGAATAATTCTTGTTCTGATACTACGTTATACTCTGAATCAAATTCTACTGCTCGCAGGTGTTCACCCTTTAGTGCTGCTAGAAAATATTTCCCGCTCCACTGAGGAATGTCTCCATAGTAAAATGTAGAACCTGATGGGGCCCAAGTATCATCTCCTGAATGCAGTATTGGATTTGTCAATCCTTCTTTGGTCTCATCCCCAATTACATCAGGCCATCCATAGTTGGAACCAGGAGTTATCAAATTGATTTCATCATGTGCAACTCCGCGCCATCCAGAAGGCCCATGCTCTGTTGCAACTAGATTTCCTGATTCATCCCATGCAATTCCTTGCGGATTGCGGTGTCCATATGAGTATACTGCTGAACCAAATGGATTGTCATCAGGAATTGTTCCATCTGAATTGATTCTCAAAATTTTTCCTGCAACTGAATTCAAGTCTTGTGCAAGTTCAGGACTTGTTGCATCTCCTGTTGTAACATACACCATTCCGTCTGGCCCAAACTTTATTCTGCCGCCGTCATGATATGGAGCACCTGGAATTCCTTCCAGTAATACCTTGTCTTCAGACAAAACATTGTTTGCCTCTACATATCTTACCAGTTTGTTCTTTATCCCAAGAAACTCATTGTAAGTGTAATAGACATAGACATAGTGATTTTCATCAAAACTAGGATCAAGTGAAACACCTAGCATTCCTCCTTCTCCACCACCTACACTCAGATTCAAAAGTTCAATTATCTTTCCATCATCAATTACATTCAGAGTCCCAACTCTTTCAGTAAAGAACACTCTGCCGTCTTGAGCAAAATCAATGCTCCATGGAATTTTGAGATCTTCTGCAATTACATCTACTTTGACTCCCAGTTCGGGATAACTTTGAGCAAATGCAGCTGGAATGATTCCAAAAACAACTAGCATGCAAACAATGACTGTAACTTTCATGGTTTACTTTGAATAATTAATAATACATTAAATACACTATCATATTCAGTGAAACCATGTTTGGTAAGAAACCCCAACTCAAAGAAGGAGTCCACGTATTTTCTGTAAAAAAGAATGGTGATTATAATGACTTTATCTTTGCAACAGTTACTGGAATTGAGGGAAGAAAAGTTGGGGTCAGCGGAGTTATTGTAAATCCAGTTGGCCTGAAAAACAAACTAGAACAAGGAAAGACTGGAGAACGCTCAAGAGAAATTCTAGAGAATCCAACTCCTGACAATGTAGTACTTGCCCTAGTGTATAGAGTAGAACATGAAAACTTTGCAACTGTACTAGATCTTGACAAAGACAAGTGTGATCTGATCCCGCCCAAAGTCTATGCAATGCTTGATGGTTGGATTCGCGAATCACTGCCAGAATTTATCAATACAGTGCTGTCTTTGCCACCGGGAGCAGAACGCGATGAGGCAAAACGTGTCCTCAAAAACAGAATGGATACTCTAATTGACAAGAATCTAAAGAGAACACTCTACTCTGTATGTCGCAGTCTTAAAATTCTAAACTAGGATTTAGGCACAAGTTCACAGTAGTTTTATATTATCGAGTAAGAAAATCCCGATACAATGGAATATGTTTACGCTGCTTTACTTCTTCACAAGCTAGACAAAGAAGTTAACGAGGCAAACGTCAGCTCAGTTGTCAAAGCATCTGGCGCTGAAGTTAATGAAGCCCAAGTTAAAGCACTAGTTGCAGCCTTAGCCGATGTCAACATCGATGAGGCAGTTAAAGCCGCACCTGTAGCCGTTGCAGCAGCAGCCGCACCAGCAGCAGAGGGCGGAGATGCAGCCGGTGGTGAAGCAAAGAAAGAGGAAAAACCTAAAGACGAAGGTAAAACCGAAGAAGCAGCCATGGAAGGATTATCTTCATTATTTGGCTAAACGAGTTTACTTTTCTCAAATCTATTTTTGATCTCCATTTTTATCAATTCTTAATTAGCAACGCTACGATGTTTGAATTGAATGGTAGATTTTTCATTTGAACTTGGATCGTTTATCTCTATTTTAGATTACTTGGGAACTATTGCATTTGCAGTAACTGGAGCTTCCAAAGCAATTGCACATAACGCTGACATCTTTGGAATTATTGTATTGGCAAGTGTAGTTGGTGTAGCTGGCGGAATAACTCGTGATATGATATTTGGCAGATTCCCAACTGCCTTCTCTGATCCAATCTACATCAGTCTGACAGCAGCGTCAGGAGTTGTAATGTTCTTTTTGTATTCAAAACTAAAACGCCAGATGGCAACTTGGCTGGTCTTTGATGCAGTAGGGTTGGGAGTGTTTTCTATAATTGGTGCATCTATTGCGCACCAGGTAGTTGGCTTGGAGTTTCTTCCAATGCTTTTTGCAGGAGTAATCACTGCAATAGGTGGCGGAATACTTCGAGATGTCTTTGTAAGGGAGATTCCTATCGTCTTTGTAAAAGAAGTCTATGCTGTTGCTAGTGTAGCTGGCATTGTGGTATTTTATGCAATACTTTCTTCTGGAGTAGACATTCAGGTATCTTCAATAATTGGAATTGTAGTTGCAACTGGAATCAGGCTGCTTGCAATGAAGTATAACTGGAATCTACCAAAGGTTCAAGAATCCTGAACCTGGTTTAATTATTACAATAAACTACAAACATAATGGAATTAATTTTTAATTTTTTACTTGTTGGAATTGGTCTAACCATGCTTTACTTTGGGGCCGACAGGCTAATTTCAGGTTCAACTTCACTATCCCGCAAGTTTGGGATTAGTCCACTTGTGATAGGTTTGACTGTTGTAGCGTTTGGGACATCCGCCCCGGAATTTGTAGTAAGTATATCTTCTGCAATGCAAGGTCTTTCAGATGTGGCTTTGGGAAATGTTGTTGGCAGCAATATTGTAAACATTGGACTGATACTTGGAGTTACTGCCATAGTTAGTCCCATTGCTGTTTCAAAGTCTGTGATAAGAAAAGAGATACCAATCATGATTGGAGTTTCATTTCTTTTGCTTGCAGTAATTATTGATGGGAAAATAGATTTGATTGATGGTGCATTACTAGTTACAGGAATCATAGTCTTTACTGGATTTAGTTATCGTAGCTCGAAAAAATACACTGACACTGAAAAAACTCCATCTCAAATATTGCAAAAAAACATTATTCCCAAATCAATTCTATTTATTGCAGCAGGGCTTGGTCTTCTAACCTTTGGGTCCTTTCTTACTGTAGATAATGCAGTAATAATTGGAAACAGTTTTGGAATATCTGAATTATTTATGGGGTTGACTATAATTGCAGCAGGAACTTCTCTTCCAGAACTAATTACATCCATAGTCGCTGCCAAAAAGGGACATGCTGAACTTAGTGTAGGAAATATTGTTGGAAGTAACATCTTCAACATTTTAGCAATACTTGGAATATCTTCTGTGATTTCAGGCATTACAGTAAGTGATCAAGTTTTAGTTGATGTTGGAATGATGCTGGCATTTAGTTTGGTGCTTTTACCAATTATGCGTCAGGGCTTTAGCATTTCTAGAAAGGAAGGACTGATACTGATTGCAGGATATGTTGGGTATGTAGTATTTTTGCTCTACAGGCAATAGAGAAACTAGTTTTAGTTTACCTCAACTATGATTTTCTCTACGTCCTCAAAAACACATTCAGAAGAGCAATACTCGCTTTCATTATATTCAAATCTATTTCCACAATTCTTGCAAATTCTCTTAATTGTGTAATTGTTCAAATACACCTTAACTGCAGGCTCGTTTTCTGTCTCTGTTTGTTGAATAGTATCAAAACTGTATCTTTTGTTCATGAGGAAACTATTGAAAAATCGTATTTAAGGAACCAAAAAATTTTGATCTGGTGCTAATTTCTAAAAATAAAATAAAAAAGAAATTACTGGGTTGAAACCCATTCGTAGATGAATTTGACTTGCTCCATTAGAACTGCATTGATTTGAGAAATCTTCTCTTCTAATTCTTTGATTGTTTCTCGGAGCATTTGGTTTTCTTCTTCAAGTTCTGATATTCTTTGCTCCAATCTTAGAACTTGCTCATTATCTACTGTTGGTACAGGATATGGCTCTGGATATGGTTTAAGATAATCAGATTCTGGATAGTCGTGTTCTGGATAATCATACTTGTTGTAATCATGTTCTTGATATTCGTATTCAGAATTGTCATAGCTTCCATCGCCTCTGTTGTCATATTTTTCAAAGAATGCAACAACTCGCTTTGCTTGCTCATATGACAAGTCAGTTTCAGAAACAATCAACTCTACTAGTTGCTCAATCTCTCCAGCTTCCCAAAGTCTTTGGATTTTTTCTGGAGGAATCATCTCCATGATTCTCATTGCCATTGACTCTATTGATTGCCATTCAGGATCATTTTCATAAAATTCTCCTTTATCTCTGTCATCTTCATAATCATTGTACTCAGTTGCGTCTCTGTATGTTTCATCAGAATTAGCGTACTCCTCTCTTGCTTGTTCATCAAGATAACGGAATTTTTCTTCAAACATTTCCTCAAGTTCTTGGAATTGTCTCATCATGTCTGATTCAAGAGATTGTCTCTTCTCATCAAATTCTGCGAATAATCCATCAAACATTGCATTGATTTCTGAATCGCTAAGATCTGGATTGTTCTCTATTTTTTCATAGATTTCCATCTTTTGTTGTTCATAGTCTCTGTCTAGTTCTTCAAACTCTTCTTGGAAGTGTTTCTCGATTTGATGTCTCTTTTCTTCAAATTCTTCATGAAGTTGCTTGTATTTTTCATCCCACTCGTCATATTGTCCCATTGCAGGAGTAGTCATTCCTACAATCAAGATGGTAAATAATCCAAGTATTGGAAGTGTCTTTTGCATTAACTTTAGACCAAAATTTCCGCATTTAAAGGGAGATATGTAATGTATAGTAACAGTTATCTATCAAAAATCAAGTTTGTGCCTAATCTGAGAATCTGAGTATCTTTGGTGCAACAATCATCCCTGCAATTCCTGAAACAATTCCACCTGGAATGCTCATCATCCAGTGGTTGAAAACCATGTCTGATGCAGTTGGAAGTACGTCATATGGGAATGTGTCATTGTACAAGTATACCTCCAAAAATGTCATCGAAAGCATTGGAAAACTAAATGCAAAAAACATAGAACCTAATATTGCACCTGCAATCTTTGTTGAATGTCTTTGCATAATTTTTGACTTCCATTTTTTGTTAAAAATAAAATCTGCAGCAATTGCACTAATCATTGGCACTGCAAACAATGGGAGATAAAACATAATTCCTTCAGATGTAAAGATGTTTGATGTTATGTTCATCATAATGAATACAAATGCTGCACCACTAGTTGCACCAAATCTATTTTGTGTCTTTGATGATGTCCAAAATACTAGTGAATATGCAAATGGAATAAAAATAAAACTTAGTACAATTGCAACATTAGGATCCGGGTTGAAATTATGGGATTCTCCTTCTGAAATTGGTAATACAAAAAAGAAGATTAACCACATTATACTAAACCAAAATATTCCATAAGTTATTGGCAAGATTACTCTAAAGAACAAGTTCTTTTCTTGCAAGTGAAAATTAATCCTTGAGAATCCTATAACAGAACCAACAAGTGTGGTTAGAATTCCAAGTGCAAGTGTGATGTGGGTTGGACTAAGTAGTCCATCTAATCCAAACAATTCATGCCAGTAAAAATCTGCAGGTCCTGCAGCAATTTGGATTAGCGCTCCAATTACTACGAGTTTGAGTCCTGCTGCAAATGACTCTGTCCTGAGTTCTTTTCTTCTAAGGTATGCCACAGAACTCATGATTGCGCTAATTACGCTAATTCCAACACCTAGATACAAAATCCCATGTGATGGTGTAAAGAATGTCTCAGGAGCTCTAAGCAGATGAGATGTAATATCCCAGCTTGCCCCCCACATTGCAAGAGTTGTTCCAACTAGTGCTACTAGAAACACAGCTGATGGGAATCTGATTGCAGATTTTTGTAAACTCTCAGATGTCAATGTTCTCAAAAATTCTTTTGTGTTCATAAATGATTCTGCTTTTTTGTAAATTGCCACTTGGGAAAATTTTGATGACTAAAAAACTGGTCAGTTATGCTGGAGTGTAATCTTTTGCTTGTCCAGCAACTGCTCTTGCTTGGGCATCTGCCTTTTGCAAGATTTGCTCTTTGGTCTCATCAGTCATGTATCCTGATTCAACAGATACAGAACGTGCAGATTGTGCTGCCTTTGCCAAGATTTGTTCGATGTTTTCTGGAGTGACATATGCTGCCTCGATAGATAGTGAGATTGCTTCTTGGTGTGCTTGAGCAAACTCGTTTCTTATCTTCTCGACATCAATTATCATCTCTTCTTCAGAATACTTGAGTCCGTCTTCTAGTGCGGTGTATAGTGAAATTCCAGCTTCTACTGGTTTGATATCTAATTTACCTAAAATTGCTGCAAGTTTCTCATTGATTGCCTCTCCCTTCTTTACTGGTGTAGAGTCTTTTGCAATCCAGATTGTACCTTGGTCAATCTTTGTTGGAATTCCTGCTTCCTTGAATTCTGTAAGCATTGGTCCTGGTGCAATTCCTGTGTTCTTTGCTGGAACCACGATATCGATACTTGCAATGTCTCCGCCTCTTGCCATCATCATGATTTTGTTCTTTGCCAAAAGTACGTTAAGCTTGAATGGTGACATGTTTGTAAACATGAGCATGATTTGTCCCTTGAATTCTCCAATCATGTCTTTCATTCCTGGAATATCTGAATTCTCTAATGCTTTTTGTGCAACCTTGTCTTTGATGCTGAAAAACTCTACATCCTCTTTGAGAGTTTTTCTTAAAGGTAGTATTTGGGTAGAACGTACCTTGCTCATCTTGATGACTGCCATCACTTTGTATTTTTTTGGCAACTCTTGTAATTGCTGATAAATCTGAGTTTTTCTTTTAGGATAACTGGTTCTATTTTCATGCATACTTCTTCTTGACCTCTTGAATCTGTTTGATTGGTTTTCCCATTGTTGTCTTGATCATTACTCTTTTCATGTTCTTCTCACCGTTTGGTAGTTTCTTTTCAATTGCACTTAGTACTGCATGTGCATTAATTGCCAAGTCTGCATCATCCATTGATTCGTCTCCGATTTTACATGAGACTGAAAGTGATGCTCTTGTTCTAACTTTAATTGATGATCTAAATCTTGCCAAAAATGATTCGATAGGTGCATTAAATGGAACTGGTGTTGGCATTTTTCCTCTAGGACCTAATAGTTGACCCAAAGTCTTACCAACTGTTGGCATAATTTGTGTGTCTGCCAAAAAGAAATCATATTTGTTGATAAATTTTCTAGACTCTCTTTTGTTTGCTCCAAATTTGTCTAGTTCTTCATTTCCGATAACAGAGTCTGCCTTGGCAGCTTTTGCCTTGGTTCCCATGTCTCCTGTTGCAATAACACATACTGTTGCAGGTGAACTAGTCTTTGGAAGCTGAACTACTTCGTTGAGTGCAAATCCCTTCTTGACGTCAATGTCTTTGAAATTGACAATCAACTCTATTGACTGCTTGAACTTTTTTGCCTTTGTTGCAGCCTTTGCCTCCTTTATCATATCGACTAGCTGGGGCTCTGTAATCATTACGAACAAATTCGAGAAAGCCTACTTAAAATCGTTTAGCGGATATTGATAACCCCCTGAAAATAAAAACCATAGATAAAACCCTCAATTCCTGAGCAAGTCCTTGTATTGGATATCTATCCGCTCTCAACAATATCGTTTTTCAATTACACAGTTTCTTCAAGTCAATTATGTGGCTAATTGAGCACAAGATCTATAAATCTTGCAAAAATCTGCTTAATATTGCAAAAAATTAATAGATATGCCCAAAAATTTTATTAGAAAATAGATTTTATACTGGTTTTAACTATTTTTGATAAATTACTATGTGATTTTTAGAATGATCAGTTATTATAGTATGAACTTATCTTAAAAAATATGTCTGAAACCACATCTGTAATGGACGGTACAGTTAAGGAAAGAATTTCGAGCATTTTTGGAAAGTCAATCACCAAAAAGGTAGAAGACAGACTTTTTGAGAAATTCGGGATCAGTCTAAGTCAAGGAATAGAAGAATATGAAAAACTCGATTTTGTGTTTAGAGAGTTTTTTGGCAAGGGTGCAGACGGAATAAAAGAAAAGATCCTCAAACAACACGATAAAGAAAAAACAAATAGCAACCAATCATGGGTTACAATTAATGATCAAAATGTTTGCAGTATAATTCTAAATGCCTTTGGAGATCCTGAAAAAAAGTCTATTTTGGAATCTGCATTTGAACCTAAGATTGTCAGTCAAATAATAAGTGAGTGTCATCTACCGCAAACTTCTGGATACAGAAAAATTAATGAACTAATGGATGAAGGGCTATTGATAAAAAAAGGCACTATAAACCACAGAAGCAAAAAGATCAATTGTTATTGTACTGTCTTTTCTGATCTTGATATCAAGATGGATGTCAAATCAAGGAGTATGACTGTTAAAGCCAAACTAAATGTGACAGAAAAAAACAATCCTATTCTAAATGTAATTTCATATTAAAACAATTTAGATTATTCAAAGAATACATTAATACTATCATTGACGACATCTTTTTACTTTTTAACTAGAATATTCTCATTAAATCCTCTTTTTGATTTTCACCGTATCTCATATCACCTGTAATTTTTTATGCAAAACTTGATGAACAAAATAATTTATAAAAAATTTCAATGATTTAACGCAAAATTATTTTTTATAAAATATCAAAGTGATGATTTTTTCTATGTACTGGAAACTAGTATCTAAAAACTGGATTCAAGATGAAATCAAGATATATGTTTTTAACTAAAATTATCCAGTATGTTACATGTATTCCTCGATTGAAATTGAGATTGTCAGGATTTTAGTTGCGCTAGTTATGCTAGTTTTGGCATCAACGTTGGATTTATGGAAACGAGAGATTCACGATATTTTTTGGATTCCTTTTGGTATTGCTGCTGTAGTTTTTGTGTTCATTGATGATCCGCTAAATAATCTGGTTGCTGTGGGTATATCCCTAATCGTAGTTCCAATATTGTTTGCCATGTGGAGGATAGGATTTTTGGGAGGTGCTGATTTTATTGGAATAGCAGTATTGCAAACACTAGTTCCTTTTTCCATTTTTTCAGACAACATAGTAACTCCCTTCACAGTTCTATCAAATGCTGCATTATTTAGCTCAAGCATCTTTGTAGTAAACCTAGCAAGAAACCTAATTGCATTATCAAGGAATCATAACATTTTTGATGGTTTTAATGAAACAAAAAGCAGAAAGATCCTAGCTATGCTTTTTGGTCATAGGGCAAAAAATCCAAAATTTAGTTTTTCAATAGAGGATGAACACATGGGAGCAAAAATGTTTAGCTTTTCACTTCATCACGCAGAAAAGACAGAGTATTGCACCAAGAAAGATACATGGGTATCTACTGGCATTCCATTTATTGTCTTCATAACAATTGGATTCATTGCTCAGATATTTTTGGGCGACATAATCCTAAACAGTTTTGGTTCATGGATTTAATTTCAAGAACCTGAACAAGTAAAAATTCCAATTTCTTTTTTACTTGAATGCGCACTACACTCTTAATAAAGGACTAGTAACTAGTTCTAGCTGTGGCGGAATTAAGAATTCCTACATTAATTCCAGGATTTGATGAATTAGTTGATGGTGGTATTCCAATAGGTAGTTTGATTTTACTTGCAGGAAATACGGGTGCTGGAAAGACTTTGTTTTCATCACACATGATAAACTCAAACTCAGAAAATTCAAAGAGCCTTTACTGTGGTTTTTTTGAAAGTAAGGAAGACATAATAAAGAATGCAAATAACTTTGGATTTAATTTTTCAAAATTTATCGATGAGGAAAAATTAGTAATATCTGAATTTTTTCCAATTCTTGAGGAGGGAATCACTACAATTATCTCAGAAATAGAAGCAGAAATTGAAAAGGTTCAACCCTCACTATTGGTAATAGACTCAATATCAACACTTGCAGGAGATTTAAAAAATATTCAGGAGATGAGGATCTTTTTAAAAATGATACATTCCATAACAAAATCAAAAAATATCACAGTTATTTTAATCTCAGAACTTCCACTAAATTCTAAAAAGATGGGATTAGGGGTAGAGGAATTTATTGCAGATGGCATAATAATTATGAAGTATGCTCAAATTAGAGAGAAAATAAGAAGATGCTTGGCAGTTTTAAAGATGCGAAATACTCATCACAGCATGGACATTTGGGAGTTTGAGATAGGGAGCAATGGAATAAAACTAAAGCCGGCATTGCAAAAAGATGACATGCTAGTAATATCAAATAACATGCAATTTACCTAAAAAATCAAACCCTGCTACCTACAAACATGTTTGTATTGTATTCTGGGAAAAAATTATTTATTTAATTTGCTATAATCCCGTAAGAACTTGGGTTTGCCTGAAGAACCAATATCAAAGAGATCATGATTTATTTTGACTAACTCACTTTGGATAAAATCTTTGTCTTTTTCTGTAAACAAGCCCTTTAGGTTAAATTTGTAATCAAAGAGAATACTGATGACATCACCTTTTGGTGCCTCTTTTAATGAGATTTTGAGATTGGTTTTAGAGTCTTTAATCTTAGTTGTAAGTAGTCCTCCTTTACCACGTTGTACTTCCATGTAAAACGGCTCTTCTACTGTAATTGTTTTATAGCTCATTTCAATTATGGAATTTTTCAACACTTCAAAAACTTTTTTGATATCACCATTGACAAGAATTGAATTGTAAAGTGTATATTCAACCATATTATTATTATCGGCAATGAAACATATTTAGTTTTGCTATTTTGAAAAAAATAATTCAACAAAAATAATTCAACAAAAATAATTCAACAAAAATAATTCAACAAAAATAAGGTTGTTGGCAGATGGTGTCTTAACCAAGCTCTCTGCCAATCTGAATTTTTTCTGAGACTTCTCCGTTGCCAGTACTTATCTGCATTAGACCGTTTCTACCGATTTTGATTTGATCCGTCATATTAAATATCACGGTAGCTTCTTCACCAGCTTCTAAGACTTGATCACTGGCATATCCTGTATTGTCTGCAATGCTATATTCGCCACTATCAGCTTTTGCGGATCCACTAAAAGTATATTCGGTTCCTGCAAAGGTTACTGTAACAATGTCAATTGGATTTGTTCCTGCATTTTGAACATGTACATTAACTATGTCATTAACTGCAAGAAGACCTGCACCAGGTGTTATTCCAGAAAAACTTGACATAGATGTTCCATTATGAAATAATCTAGCTGCAGTATCTCTGGCATCGTATCCAGTAATGATTAATGATTCTATTGCAGCTGGAGTGTTTAGTTGCTGTTCATTAAAGACACCTGAAGAGAATGTAAAGACTAGTGTGCCGCCGACTACTGCGATTGCTACTAAAAGTATTGTCGCTATAACCGGTGCTACTGCCCTACGAGATGTAGTGTGATTCATTGTTTTGTTATATCTAAAAATCTATTTAAAGATAACTATCTGTCTATGTTTAGTTATGCCATCTTACCTGGCGTTTAGTCTACCTTTTGTACCTGCCAAAGGTTGGGATGTGATTGACATAGGTTTTGTTAGTAGCAGAATAAAGATCTGGAAATCCATTATATTCCTTCTTGACTCGTATTTTGTATGGTCTCATAAACTTGTTATTTACTATAAACATCATTTCCACATTTTTTAGTACTTCTAAGCATGTGTAAGATGATATAATTATGAAAAATTTGATGGTCATCAAACATACTGAATCTTCCTTTTTTATGCCTCTAATCACTTTTTGCAGTCACGAAATTATTCATTGAATCCTCACTTGCCACGTTGTACTTCCATGTAAAACGGCTCTTCTACTGTAATTGTTTTATAGCTCATTTCAATTATGGAATTTTTCAACACTTCAAAAACTTTTTTGATATTACGTTAACAAGAATTGTAATATTCAATCTTTCTGGGATTAGAAATGAAATATGCTTGGTTTTCCTATTTTAAAAAAATAATTTAACAAAAATAAGGTTAATTGGCAGATGGTGTCTTAACCAAGCTGTCTGCCAATCTGGATTTTTTCTGAGAATTCTCCACTGCCAGTACTTATCTGCACTAGGCCGCTTCTGCCAATTTTGATTGGGTTTGCCAAATCCACAATTATGGTGGCTTCTTCACCAGCTTCCAATACTTGATCAGATGTTAGTCCTGAATTGTCTGCAATATTGTATGTTGATGATGCGGCTGTGGCACTAAATGGATATGTGGTTCCTGCAAAGGTTACTGTAACAATGTCAATTGGATTTGTTCCTGCATTTTGAACAAAAATCCAAACTTCATCATTAGCTGCAAGAAGACCTGCACCTGGTGTTGCTACTCCAGTTACACCTGATACAGATGTTCCATTGTGAGCTAATCTAGCTGCAGTATCTCTGGCATCGTATCCAGTAATGATTAATGATTCTATTGCAGCTGGAGTGTTTAGTTGCTGTTCATTAAAGACACCTGAAGAGAATGTAAAGACTAGTGTGCCGCCGACTACTGCGATTGCTACTAAAAGTATTGTCGCTATAACCGGTGCTACTGCCCTACGAGATGTAGTGTGATTCATTGTTTTGTTATATCTAAAAATCTATTTAAAGATAACTATCTGTCTATCTTTACCAAAACACAAGTAAATAGTAAAAATCATTTTACTCACTATCCCTGAAAATATCTCCAAATCCTTTTAAACGAACTGACCTGAATTTAATCGAATAACATTTGCTACAAAGTCATCAGTTTGGTTTAACATTGATCATTTTTTCTGTATTTATAGTAGCAACTATTGATAACACTACTGCACAAACTCCTGATGATTTTAGCATACAACTAAAACTGATCCCATCCACAGTAGAATCAGGAACAACTCAACAAGTGGTAGGATATGTGGGAGTAATTGACAAGAATGGAATACTTGCAAAACCATCAGATCAAGTTAAAATAAATCTTGAATCAGATAACCCACTTGTTGCCTCTGTACCAGAATCTATAACTTTATCCGAAAATACAAGTTATCAAAAATTTCAAATTGATACAGGAAAGACAGGAATTGCAAAAATTACAGCCAAATTAAATGATCAGATGGTAAGCAAGGATTTTAGAGTAGGGGAAACTGTCGGAAACATTCCAAGTGATTCGAAGCTTCACATATTGTTGCCAACTGATCAAATCCATGTAAATGGAGAGATGCCTTTATCTGTGTTTTTTACCAAGGATGAAATACCACTGGAAGTTCCAAAAGACATACCCATCTCATTTGAATATGAAAATGAATTATTAAAATTACAACAAAAGAAAATTACCATAGAAAAGGGAACCGTTTATGGAATTAATACAATCACTGCACTAGAAGAAACTGGAACTGCATTTATCAGAGCAAGTGCACAAGACAAAAAATTTGATGTCGTAAATAACGTTAAGGTTTCATCTGTTAACCCATCATCCATAAAGACATACGTATACCCAGATAGAATTGCTCAAGAGACTGAAAGAAATATTGAGATCTTTGTAACTCTGAGAGATTCTGAGGGATTTCCAGCAATTGCCACTGAAAATGTTCCGTTAGATATTATTTCAGATAATACTGCTCTATCAATTGCAATAGATGAGGCAATGAAAAACAACAGGCCTATGATCAAGAAAGGTGAATTCGGATATCATCTTACTCCAGAATACATCTTTCCAAACAAACCGCATAATTATACCATTTCTGTAAGCTCAAGTGATTACGGTCTTGATTCCCAGATTTTTGATATCGTAATACCCTTAAGCGCTGATGATCCAAAAGCAGAAGACAAAATATTGAGACTTTTTATTCCGCCGGAATTACCACGAGGAGCAAAATCAATAATGGCCTATCAAATTACTGCCATTGAAGATGATGATGACGATCCACCTGGACAAAGAGATCTAAATGATGATGAAGATGAAGATGATGAAGAAATAACTGTAAGGACTATAGATGATTTGAGCGAGCTTGATGAAGATGATGAACAACTCGGTCCTGATAATTTATTCCCAGTTCAAGCAGACACTAACTATTCTATTATGAAAAGTGCACTTGAAACCTCTTCTGACAACTTGAGAGTGACAAGCAGCAACACCAAAATTGTAAAAATTGAAGATTCTGGAGAAATTGTGGATAATTATATTTTACCACATTCATCGTATGGCAAGGCAGTTATTTCCACAGGACAGCAAACAGGTGAGGTAACTATATCAACATCATTAAAGGGGCTTGCAGTAGGATCGACTACAGTAAAGGTTGTAAATCCCGTAGAGCCAATTGACACAAAAATATTCTCGCCTACTGGGCAAACTCTTGTTTTTGATAGAACTGGAAAGGTGGAACTATTTGTTTTGCCTATTGACCCACGTGACAGGCCCACTAACTCTGAAACTGGGTTAAAATACATTCTTTTACCAATAAATGAAATAGTAACAGTTGCCCCACAAAAAAATTTTGCAAACATAACTTTGTTAAGTAAGGATTTAGCAAAATCTAATCAAACTGAAATTACTGTTACTCCAATTGGAGTAGGATCTGACTCTAATCTAGAAAGTACGTCAAGTTTTGATATGATATCTTCATCTTCGAAACTAAACATATCGATGCCTTTTGAAAAAATCTCGGCAGATAAACAACAAATTCCTTTAGTCATTAGTCTTACAGACTCATTTGGAAATCCAATAACCCTTTCGGAGAATATTGAAATTTCTGTAGAATCTTCTGGCAATAACATTGTAGAAACTCCAAACCAAGTCACACTGACTGCCGGTGAATCATTTGTAGAGGCATTGTTTACCGTTGTTGGAAATATGGGAGAGACTGAGATTATCATAAATTCAAATGTCTTTGAATCCGCAAGTACTGCCATAATTGTTGGAGAAGATGATGCATTTGAGAAAAGACTGAGTATCTTTGTAGACTATCCGCTGGAGCCTCTAATGATTAATCTTCCATCAGAAATAACAATCAACATAGATGATGAGGACTTGAATGCAGTAGACAGTGCAAGAGTTAGATTAATTCCACAGGAAGGCTCTGCAGTTTTTCCCACCAGTGTTAGAACAGATGAGGATGGAAAGGTATCTGTTTTGTTCACACCTGGAACTTCCCCCAAGAGCACTTTGACAATTCAAGCTACAAAGGACGGTTACTTAGATGACGAGGATGTAGCAGAGTTTTCAACAATCAGCGATGGTTCCATGGAGGGAGAAGATTTGTCGTTGGTGTTTATGTTGGGGGTTTCCATCATAATTGTGGTAGTGGTAATAATTGCGATTATTATTATGCGTAAAAAAAGGCAACCAGAAGAAGAATATGAGGAATACGAAGAAGAAATCTAAATCTTTCAAGCGTGATAAAAATTACTGTTCACTACATTGAAAATTTAGAAATTACTTGTTAGTTGCACAAACTCAAAAAACTTTAAGAAATTCTTCTTATCGTCTCAGTTGACAAGCCACTCTTTCTTTGTGAAAGTCGAATTATTCTCTTTCTTGGAGCCATGTCTCGTACTTTTTGTATTGTAAGTATGTTCTCAATTGTTTCTTCCCTTATGTTTGCTGTAAATTCAAAGACAGAGTCTGCTGAATCTTTGATTCCCATGATGTCAACTTTTTCATGTACATCTTCTGTTAGTATAATAAAATGAACACCTCCATATTTTCTTGCAAAGCTTTCAATGTAAAGGATAGTATTTTGTATCTCTGAGATGGGATATGATCTGATCAAATCTCCTAAGTGAATTACAGTGTTTCGTCCATCAGAAATAGTTTCATTTAGGTGATTCATCAAATTTGCAAGAGTATCGCCTAGATCGATTTTTTGCTCTAGTGGGTTTTCTGGCATAGCGTTTACTATCTCTACTTTGTCTGAAGGTACAGCACGTCCAAATACCCAAGTTCCATCATCGACAAATTTTTGTATGTCCATATTGCTAAACTTCATGTCCTGAATTATGTCCTGACTAGGAACCGTAGATGTATAGTAGGCAACCTTTTGTTTTGAAATAATATTATTGTAAAGAATCTGTTGTACAAATAAACTTGCACTACTTCCCAATTGACCTGAAACAAGATATAGGTTTCCTACAGGAAGTCCCTGTCCTAATGCATCATCAAATCCCGCAATTCCTGTTTGTATTGTCTGCTTTTGCTCTACTGCAAACTCTTGGGTATATTCTTCTTTTCGTCCTTCAGAACCAAACACTGATGCCATTTTCATTCACCTTTAAGGATCAATAGAACCAAAGAAGGTTATAAACAATGATCGGTAAATAATTTTTGACTAAGTTGGCATTGGTGCCAAATAAAACATACCTGTTGAGTGTAATGATGGCTCAAAATATTTGATTTATGGCTCCCATTTACAGTTGAAATCATTATCTGACCCGCCTGCTGAATCTCCAGGTCCTTGAAATCGTAAAATATTATTTGGAGCCTCATTTGATACAAACAAACGCCCGTTGGGGCCAAATGCCACATCTATTGGGTTGTTCAATCCCCCTGCACCTGGAGTAACAAACTCTTCCATAAACGCCCCAGTAGAACCGTTGTATCTCATTATACTATCTGTATTATGGCTTGCTACATAGAGATTATTGTCTGGACCAAATACAATTCCTTGTGGATTATCCAGTGAACCACTGCCACTGGTTACAAACACGTCTATGAACGCCCCAGTAGAACCGTTGTATCTAAATATGGCATCATTGATTTCTCCTGCTACATAGAGATTATCATCGGGACCAAATGTTAAACCCGTAGGGTTGTTCAGTCCGCCGCTACCATCCGTTACAAAAATACCCATAAACGCACCAGTTACACCGTTGTAGCGGAGAACTTGATCTGTAAGTCTGCTAGATAGGTAGAGATTTCCATCTGGTCCAAATGTGATAGAATGAGGATCATTCATAGAACCAGAGTCTGTACTGACAAAAACACTGATAAATGCTGCCGGGGAAAGAGCTACTTCTCCACCAGTATACTTGAGAACATTCTCTGATGTTTCACCAACTACGTACATGTCTCCTGCAGAACTAAATGTCACATCGCTTGGAACATTCAGTCCAAGACCTGCTTTCATAAATACAAAATCGAGCAGACCAGTGGTGCTATCATATTGAATGACCTCATCAGTATTTAGACTGGCAACATATAGATTTCCTGATGAAAATAATAATCCATGTGGATTATCCAATCCCCCACTACCCCCAGTTACAAAAATATCTATAAACGCACCAGTTATGCCATTGTAACGCAATACAGAGTCTGTTATTTCAGAAGTAACATAGAGGTTACTGTCTGGACCAAACGCTAAATCGCTGGGGCTGTTCAATCCCCCACTACTGTCAGTTACAAAAGTATTGATGAATGCACCAGTTACACCATTGTAACGCAATACAGAGTCTGTTATTTCAGAAGTAACATAGAGATTACTGTCTGGACCAAATGTGATTCCCCTGGGTTTATTCAATCCCCCACTACCCCCAGTTACAAAAATATCTATAAACGCACCAGTTATGCCGTTGTAACGATATATAGCATCTTTGTTGTCACTTGCAACATAGAGGTTGCCATCTGGACCAAATGCAATACCTGAAGGATTTGTTAGTCCGCCACTTTGGGAGGTAACAAAAGCACTCAAAAATGTTCCAGTTATACCGTTGTAGCGCAAAATTTCATCTGTGAGCCTACTTGCCACATATAGATTACCATCAGTACCTATTACCATATCAACTGGAGAATCTAATCCACCACTACCTGCTGCAACAAAATCCCCTACAAGATCACCTGCTATGTCAAATTTTCTGATGGCATCAGAATTTTCTCCAGCAATGTAAAAATTCCCCGTCAAATCTTTTACAATGGCTGAGGGTTTGTCAAGATCCCCACTGATAAATCCCTCGAATATGTCAATATCAAAGTCCCCCGTAATTGTATCATATCGCAATACGTTATCCGTATTTTTACTTGCCACATATAGGCCTCCGTCTGGTCCAAATACAATTCCTTGTGGATTTGTAAGTCCTCCTGCACTCGCAAATATTCCTTTGAATGTTCCTGGTTCAATTATAGGTCCAACTTTTTGAGAGAATGATTTTATTTTGCCAGTACTGGTTACAATTTTAAGATCATATGAATTCTGTGCAAACAAAAGTTTGTTGTTATCTAAAATGTCAATGGTTCCACCTATAGGCGCGTGCATATCCTTGTAATCAATTTCGTAAAAAGTTACAGGAAAGTTTGTGTCTGATTGATTTACAATCCATATGGACCTGAATTCAAGTGGGGATGCACCTGTATTTGTAACATCTAGATGTAGGCGATTGTCAAAATCATCTATGCAGAAATCAATATCAAAATCATCTTGTATTTTTTGAAGAGTTAATTGTGCAACATCTTGATGAGTATCCACTAGATTTTTCTGCAGCGAGAAAGCTGCAAATAGTGCTGAAAATGCCGCAATTAACAATATAAGGAAAAAAAACGTGCCAACTACAGTAGATATACTGCGCCGTTTACGAAAACATATCTTCATTTAGCTAGCCCCCCCTGTAGGTACTATAAACACTTCTTGATCAAGTCTGTTGGTATCAATTTGGACTACAAGTGGCTTTGTTAATTTTATGTCTGAGCTGATATCTGAACTCAGTTTAATTACTAGTCTGACTTCCTGTCCTACAACTATCTCATTTGTAGACTTTTGGGTGTTATCTGAAATGGGAACAATGCTAAATTTACCTGCCTTTGGATATGGGCAAGATAATGTGCATGTAGCTGCATTAACTGATGCATCCAAAACAGCTCCTGATGTCGCACTGTCAAAAGTGTGTTTGATATCATTAATCACTAATGATGAAAGAAAAATAGATTCCCCACCATTATTTCTTAAATCAAGTACAACAAACTCTGTTCCAGAATTTATCGGTATCAAGTCTGGATTGGAACTACATGAAGTAGTACAAAGACCTTTGGCATCAAGAATGTTACTTAACGAAGATATTCCGGATAGACCTAGTGAATCTCTTGTATCATAACCGACAAGTTGTATGGACTTTAAAGAAGACTCCACTTCAGAAGACCCCACAATGTTTGCAATATCTGCATTTTGGAAAAAACTAAGCACCAAAACTGTACCTATAAGTGAAATAGACATTAACATGAGAGTTGCTATGATTTCAGAAACCCCTCTTTTTTTGCATGACATGCAATGTGAAAGGTGAATCAATCCCCCATCTCTTCCATTATTGAATAATATGTTCAACAACTCGACTCCACCATAACCTAAGTATTAAATGGTTTTGCGATAGTTTCAAACACATTTCCTTTTGATGTAGTTATGGTGATTCGATACTTGCTATTTTTGTAATAATCATCATTGAATTGACCTGTACCTTGTGTGAGTGGTGTAGCCTTTTCAACTGAGATAATATCTCCAATAAATATGACCTGACTCATGTCATCATCATCTAAAATAAGATCTTGCGTATCAATTTTTACAATTGCAATGGAATCAATTGTAACTTGAGAATCGCCTGTGTTTCTTAACCATAACGTAACATTATTTCCTAGAGGATAATATCGGATATGCTCAAGTGTCAAGTTTTCAAGATGGGTTTCTTCTATGTCTGACACAAAAAATGAAACCATTGTAGTAAAATCCATTATGTTTGAATAACCACTAAACAAAATTACTGAACCCACACCAACTACAATGGCTAGCATAAACATACTGGTGATTACTTCGCTGATACCTCTCCTTGTCATTGTATTTGCCAATTAGTTTGGATGTTACAGTTTATTATTTATTGATATGTTCATCTACTAGTTTTTCTAGTTGAGAGAAAACTTCGTCATATTCTTTGCCAGTAATTATCGATGTGCCTGTATATCTTGCCATAGCTTTTGCTTCACTAGATATACTTGGAATACAAATTAAAATATTGAATGATTCTGGCAAGTCAGCACATTCTGCAATAATTGAATTTACATCCACATCTGGTAATTGTTTATCTGAGGAGCGGAAGAAAACAGATACTTGTTTGTCTTCTTTTTTGCCGTGAATACTTACAGAGTGAGGTACTCCACTTCGTCCAATTACTTTTACAAATTTTTGACTGGAAAATCCAAAAGATTCTATGGCTTTACTAAGTTTAGTAAGTAGCGTAATCGTATCAACATCTGCCGATGATGAATTATTCACTGAATAATATGGCACACTAAGATACTCTGCAGAATTTATGTCAAAATCATGATTGAATTTTCGACAAAATAACTTGTTAGATATGTTATCAAACTTTTCTCCGCAGTCACTACACAAAAACCAAGACCCTAATGATCTCAATTCTCTTTTTGGATTAGTAATGTTTTTTTCACATTTTGGACATGCTACTATTTCTTTTATGGTTTTTTGACCAAAGATTTCAGTATCTGCAATAAAACCGCAAACTTTGTGTTCGACAAGATACAGTTTTTTTACATTGATAGAACTACATTCAGAACAACAAATTCGTGTTGTAGTTAAGAGGTTCTCTGGATGTTCTGGACAAACAGGAAGTACTTCATATGTCTCTTTTTGAAGAATACTAACTGCAGGAGTCGTAAGTTTATCTAAAACGGAAATATTTGATGGGTCTTCACCTATTTCCTTAAGGATTGGAAATATTATACGATTTTCTTCAAAGTTAATTTGTGGCAAAATGATTGTTGTGTTGGTGGATTTGAGATATTCTATTAATTTTTGACCTACTGATATTTCAAAATCCTCTGAAACGTTCCTCTCATTGTCCTCTATATCAGTCAATTTTAAACCACCTTGCAAATTTTTTTGATCCTCAATTGATATAACATTCTGTTCCATATCTTCGGTCACCTGATACAAAATAATCTATTTTAGATTAAAAATGAATCCTCCCAAATTTGGAAATGAAAATATCTGGGATCGAGCACGTTTTTAGATTATTTCTGCTACGCGCAGAACTGAAAAAGCAATAACTGTCAAAATCACCATGATGATTGCATGTTTTACTCCAGATGCATATGTGCCTCCGGAAATTTTACCACCTACAATCCCTCCTAAAACGGCTTCAATGATCGCCATATGGAATAGAATTGATTTGATCACCTCAACCTCAAGGCCCATCATGGATTCAAAAATTCCCAAGGGCAGTGCAGTTCCTTTTGTGCTCTCTGAAATTAGCTGTTCTTGTACTATTTCCAGTTCAGAAAAGAAACTAACAATCAACATAATTGTTAATCCAAGAAATGTGACAAATGACATGTATATGGTTATGATGTATGGTTTTAGCGTGCTGATCCTTTCTTTTTCAAGATTTTGCAGGTTTGTAACATGATGTTGTATCATACCTAGCGTTTCTATTACATCACCACCCATGTTAATGGATGTCTCAAGTAAAATCGATACACGTGCAGCAAGCTTAGTTCCTATTCTTTTTGAAAAGTTTTCAAATGCCTTATCAAGTGGGGTTCCCCAACTTATATTAGCTCTAAAGTTTTTCAAGTGGGGTGTTAACGGACCATAATTTCTGTTGGCTGCCTCTTCAATTGCTAACAAAAGACTAGAGCCACTTTCCACAGCACTTACCAATGATAAAAGAAATAATGGAATGTTTTCATCAATCTTATTTTTTACAGAATTCTCTTTTACCTCCAAGACGGTATATGGAAGTAGTCCAGTTAGTAATCCCAAGACAACTCCTACATTTGCATACAGAATCTCTTGTGTTTGGTTAGAAATCATGAAGAAAAGAACCATGATTGCAAATCCAGTGCTGGCAGAAAGTATGGTTATCTTTCCCTTGGTTGTCTTGATGAATGGTAAGTTGTACTCAGGTTTTTTAGAATTTATTTTTTGTGAACTCAATTTATCATCTCTTTGGTATTAATGAATCAATCATGAGTATCATTATGATTCCAAATGCAGGAACAAAAACATAGGTAAGAATATTCATTAGAGATATTATGCTGAAATTATAAAGATTCACCGACATCATTCCCATAATGGATAACATGATTGCACCAAGAAGTGGAAATACAATAAGCAGTATTGTGTAAATTTCTGTCACAATTCCTAATGATTGATTAGCTTCTCTAATCCTGTTTTTTCGTTGTTCTAGTTGCACTTCACCAGAAGCAACAAAATAATCTTTAAGATTGCCACCTACTTCTAAATTCGATATTATTCCCTCAAGAAATTCAGTGTATGTATCTAAAGGAGATCTATCTGAAAGATCCTTTAGTGCATTTTCAATGTCCATGCCAAGTAATTCTAAATCTCTTGTAAGATGTTGTGCGTCTTTGACAATTTCCTCATTAGTTTGTTCGATTGCTATGGTTCTAAAAATGCCTTCAAGCGTAAGACCGCTAGAAGCAAGGGTTCCCATATATCCAGAGAAATAAGCCATTTCTTCGGCAATTTTTGATTTTCGTTTCAACTTCTCATTTTGTGGATATTGATATGTCATCACAAAAGCTACAATACCAAATACTGCTCCAAGAGCAATAGGAATAGCAGAATAAGATGTAACAAACTCGTTGTTTTGAAGCAGATAAGATATAGTCAATCCTGTAATTACTCCTGCAATGGTTGCGATAATGCTGACAAAAACCATGGTGCAAACAAAGGCTTCAAACATCACAGGAATGTGTGTTTGTCTCAATGTTTTTTTCAAGTTGGGAAAACGAGTATAAAGAATTCCAATAACCTCATTGAGCAAAACATAACTTATTGTGAATATTGTACTTCTATGTTTTTTTTCAATGACTTTAGATTTTGTCAATTTTTTGGGTTGTGTAGATTTTTCCATATGTAGATCACAACAGGATTCGTTTTCGCTCATAAAATTTGTCAGGATCCTTGTAAAATTCTATTATGTTTGAAGAAACTTCATTGTATCTTACAATGTTATTTTTTACCATCCAGTCTAGTGTTGTCTTTCTCTTATTTAGCTCATATTTTATATCCTCTTGAGATTCTCCAAACTCGTTTTCTATTTTTTCAAGTGCTACACTGCGCCCCGTAAATGAATGTTGATCCGTAGATGGATTCCAACGAAATACATCATTTAGCAAAACTTCGCCAGTCTTTTCATCCAGTCCTGCAAGTTCAGATACTTGTATCACTCTTCTTACGGTTTTTCCGTGTACCTTCATTTTAAGCTGCAATAGTATTGCGTCAAGCGTATTTACTATGAGCGTTTTTGGAACATTCATGGGTTCCGAAACAAGTCTTGTAACTGTAGATGGAATAGAGTCTGCATGGATTGATGAAAAACCCCCGTGCCCAGTTGCCATGGCCTGAAATAGGGTATAGGCCTCCTTACCTCTTGTTTCGCCTACAATAATTATATCTGGTCTCTGCCTGAGCGATGCACGCAACAAATCAAATTGTGAAATTTCAGCAATTTGTGTACCAGAAAAAGTTTCTCGTGAAACCGACGGTACCCAGTTTGTATGTGTAAGGTTAAGTTCCTGAGTATCTTCTATACTGATTATCTTTTGTCCTGGAGTGATAAATGAAGCCAAGGTGTTCAGGGTGGTTGTTTTACCGCTTGCAGTACCGCCTGCCACAATCATCGTTAACTTCTTTTCTACAAAATACCAAAGGTATGCTGCAATATCTGAAGACAATGTATTGAATTTGATCAAATCTATAATTGTAATTGGATCTGATCTAAACTTTCTAATGGTGAACGTGGAACCTTTTTTTGTTATTTCACGTCCAAATGTAAGATTAACTCTGCTTCCATCTGGTAGTGATGCATCTACTATGGGTTGAGCAACTGAAATGTTTTTTCCAGAAACATATGCAAGCTTTCTTGTAAAATCTTCTAATTCCTTCTCATCTTCAAATATTACATTTGATGGAATTGATTCGTGTTCTCTGTGCCATACATATATTGGGATTTTAGAACCATCACAACTGATCTCTTCAATCATATGATCATGTAAAAACGGTTCAATCTTCCCTAGGTAAATTAAATCCCTTACCGCATAATAAAGAATTTTTGGGAGGACTGATGCTGGAATCTTTAATTTGTATTTTTTAACAATCGAAATTATTTGCTGTTTTAATAATTTTTCAGCTCCCTGCTTACTTTTTAATTCGTTCAGGTCTATTACAAGCTCTGCCATTAAAATTTTTTTCAATTCATTATATGATGCGATATTCTTCTTTGACATGGTAGGTTCAATCACTTCATATTTTATTCCAGATTCTGAACTGGCATCTTTTAATATTCCTGAATAAATGTCAAAATCTGAATAATCCAGTTTGGATAGATCTAGATAGTTTTTGTTTAATCTTTTGGTTGTATTTAATGCATCTTCCTTACTCAGATTAATTTTGGATTTAGTTTTGTCAGTATCGCTTTGATTCAAACTAGATTCCACTATTTATCATCTCCAGAACATGAAAACCCATTGCTAACATAAGTTATCGTTACGACAGTCATAAAAATACATCCAAATATAATTAATTAAAGAATGAAATAAAGATGAATTGACGACTGTCGTTTCTAAACTATTGGTTTTACTTGTTCTCGTCTTTTAGGCGATTTGCCAGTTCTTTGGCAGTGTCTGTTTTGGAATACTTTAAAACATAATCAACCATGGCTGATTCCAAGGCATTTTTAAAATCCCCTTTCTTTAGACCATATTTTTCATATATGACATGACGAAATTCTTGTAATATCTCATCATCTATTTTTGCATTTATTTGTGTCATATTATAAAATACATCACACAAGTTATAAAGTTAACTATGAAATTAATTCACACAATAATGAAAACTGTGACTAGCAAACAACAATAATTTATCAATTGTCATATTAAAAATAAAAGAATGAAAGGACTCTAGTCGTCTAGTTGCCCTATGTTTATTACGTCTGTAAACTCAGTACCTGCCGCAGTGGTTATCTTTAACTGAGCATCACGTCCAATTTTGATTGGATCATCAAGAGTTAAAACAATAGTAACTTCTTGACCTGGCTCTAGTTCTGGTATTTTATCAGTTGAAGTTTCATCACCTGTTTCAATTAAAACGAATGAAGTTCGTACTGGTAATGCTGGAACTGATGATGATACAGACTCAGTAGCTACTGTACCATCAATCTCTGATGCGGATGCTGTTAGCTGATGGGCATATGAAATTCCAGCAAATCGCAATTCATTAATTGCCACTGGATTGCTTCCCTTGTTTAATAGATAGATGTATACTCTATCTCCTTCTGCAAGTTTGCCTTCACCTGTAGTATGGGTTCCAGTACCGTTATCGATATTGGCATTATGCAATTTTCTGTCATTACTGTCTGTGGCATCAAAACCAGTAACTTCAAGTTGCTCTAATCCTGCTGGAGCGCCCACTTGTTGTTCATTAAAGAACCCCTGTGAGAATCCGAATAGAGCTGTACCACCTGTTGCTGCTACTGCAACCATTAGAAGTGTTGCAATAATTGTAGATACTGCTTTTCTTTTTGCATTTTTTAATGCGTGCAGTTTTTTCATTGTCTAGTTTTGATCATAGATCTATTTAAAGATATATTGATAACTTTATTTCTTATTATATGATATTATGGGGGCGATAAGTATGCATATGGATCACCTGGGCTATAGAATATTTCGGCCTCCGTACCTGCAGGTAAATCACAGTCATTAATGATTTTAGTCTCGACATATGGATCATCTGTCTTTACTACGCATACTCTTACAGAATTCTCAATTACTACTGATGATTCTGTGATTACATCCATAAAAGAAACTATGTTTGGGTAAAATGTATACAGTGAAAATAGTAAAAAACTGATTACAATCACGCAAATTAATACAATCTGCGTTACAGCATTTAGAGGTCTAAAATGCAATACCATTAAGTAAGTTAACTAATTTAGCATTTAACGGTTCCACATAGAACAAATCCAAATTGGAAAATTCTTTCTAAAAAAATAATCGATTACCGATTACAACAAGATACCACTTAAGATATTAACTAGATTTTTTTAAATTCACTATGGTTGCAAAAAGTAATGCAGTTAGCCTGTTTCTAATTGGTTTGGTGATTATAATGATTCAACCCCCTATGGTCTACGGCGATGAAAAACAAGAACTTGACAGATGCATCGATAGAATGGACTATTGTGAATCAAGGTGCATTAGTGGAATTGTCTGCCAATATGACCAGTGCATAGAAGATTATGGTTGCGAAGAACAATATGTAAAAGAATTAAAAGAAAAAACTGGAATGATTGATGAGCAAAAAAACAAAGGAGGTTGTTTGATTGCAACAGCTGCACACGGAACAGAACTATCTATTCAGGTTCAACAATTACGTGAACTGCGTGACAACAAACTAATGCAGACAGATGTTGGCACAAGTTTTATGGATTCATTTAATGCAGTATACTATTCATTTAGTCCTACAATAGCTGATTATCAAAGAGAAAACCCTATCTTCAAAGAGATGGTAAAAACTATCTTGATTCCTTTGTTAACCACACTTTCAATTCTAAATGGTGTGGAGATGGATTCAGAAGAAAAAGTTTTGATCTATGGAGTTGGAATTATTATTGTAAATATTGGAATTTATTTTATAATTCCACCTACTTTGATCTGGAAAATTATAAAAATAAACAAAACAAAAAGACTGATTACTGCCAAGTCTTAAGACTGCCAAAATCTAACAATTTTTTGAAATCGTTTAGATGCAGTAATTCTGGTGAAGTTTGTTTTTAAAAAATTTCATTTTTTGCCCAAAATAATTGAAAATACACAACAGTTTTGTCTCAAAACCTACATATATTAAATCACAACGAGAATTTTCTAATATATTGCATGGATTCGACGAACTTGATATGAAATTACTCTTTGAGCTAACAAAAGATGGTTCCATCTCAGTACCTACACTCTCAAAGAAACTGGGAATCAATGCATCTGTGTTATACAGCCGAATAAAGAGGCTAGTAAAAAAGAAACTAATCAAGAAATTTACCGTAGAAATTGACGACTCTCTATTGGGAATTAGTGTCAAAGCAAATGTTGGAATTAATAGAGATCCAAAGTTCAAAGACGAAATTCACAAAAAATTCATGGAAACTCCCGAAGTTGTCTCAATATCTGAGATTACAGGCAGATTTGATATTATGATCCAAGTATATGCAAAGAACTTGGAGTCACTTCACTCAGTAGTGATTGAGAAGATTGGAAAAATTGAAGGCATTCAAAATACAGAGACCTTTGTGGAATTACAAAAGACAGACAAAGATCCAGTCTATCTTAATGAATTAACATGATTATTGCACATCTATTAATAACCAAGACAGGCCAGAAATTATAATGTCTGAAGAAAAACAAATTTTCTATTGTGAGCTATCAAACAAGAAACGAAAGGAACAGTATGGTATTGATACTGCACAAGAAAAATCCGAAAAACCACACTAAATCCAAAATTATCAACCCTTAAGTCTGCAACTTGTGTTGTAGAATCATGGGTGATACAAAATTTTACACTTGCAAAAACTGTGGAACTGAATTTCCTTCAAGTGAGGTTAGATTGTATTGCAAGGTCTGCAAATCAAACTTGGATAAAACAGGCCAACTCCCAAAACTCTAAATTCATAAGTTCGAGGTTTTTGAAATATACTAGATGGACAAACGTGACGCTGCATTTTTGATAGGTATTATTGGTGGAACTGGGACTGCAGTAGGTCTGGTTGTTCTTTTAGCAAACGGCTTTATCAAAAATCCCTTTATCTGATGTGGACAAAAACCGTATGTAAAATTTAATAAAAATATGTTATTTTAGAGATTTTATGAACTGCTTTGTATGTGCCAAGCTAAAAGAAGACTTTGAGGTCTGGACTAACAAAATAGTAATTGGCGCAACATATGATTCAGTTTTTCAAGACCATGAAATTATACGACAACTGCATGACAAATCCGTAATTTGTCATGATTGTATGAAGAAGATTATTGCAGACGTTGATGAAAAGAGATAGAATCTGTTTTACTGGAATTTCTCATCCCATTTACCTTCATTGATTTCAGCTGTAATCTCTTTTGGAGTCTTTCCTTCTACTTTGACTCCTAAAGCTACACATGTACCAATGATGGTTTTTGCAACTGACTTTATTGATGATGCATAGGATTTCTCAAGTTTTGTATTTGCAACTTTGACTATTGAATCCATTGTAACGTCTCCTGCCCATTCAGTTCCAGAAGCACCAGAACCTTTCTGGATTCCTGCCTCCTTCATGATTAGTGCAGCTGCTGATGGGATACCAATTTCAATCTCATACTTTTTTGTGTCGCTATCAACAATTACTGTAACTGGAACTTTCATTCCCTCAAAGTCTTTGGTTTTATCATTAATTGCATTGATAACTTCCATGATGTTGACGCCAAGCGGACCTAGTGCTGGACCCAAAGGTGGACCTGCTGATGCTGCTCCGCCTGTTACAAGTGATGATATTTTTTGTTCTCCCATAGTTTAATCACCTCTAAATGAAAATTTAATCCTTCCTAACCCTCAGTTGATAGTTTTAGATAGTTTGCGTCTACTGTTACTGGTAATTGGTATGATGCATCAAGCAATACAACTGTAGCTTCTTCTTTCTCTGAATCTATTCTGGTGATTGTTGCCTTCATTCCCTTGAATGGCCCACCAGTAATTTCTACTACATTGTCTACTGCCAGTGTTGATACAGTTGATTTCTTTACCAAGTATCCCTCGATATCTTTGAACTCTAATTCCCCTCTTAATTGACCGCGGATGTGTCTTACACCTTCTACTGCCATGTATGCATCACTTGGATTGACTGCTTCAATGACGACATATCCTTTAAGATCACTTACCCAAAATACTGATTGAATGTTGATTTGATTAGCGTTAGCTTTTGCTTCTAATAATCTCATTACCACTTTTTCTTGTCCACCAGTGGTTCTAATTGCAAACAAATGTGATTTTACTTCCTCAGACAATTTTACCTACCAAATGTAATCACCGAAAAGACAAACTGTATTGTAAATCCAATAGCTCCGACGCCACCTATTCCTAATAATACCAATCTAAGATGCTGTTGATACTCATCTTTGTCTGGTTTTTTGGCCATTTTCATGGTATTTGCCATGTTCTTCAAAGTCTGTCTTGGGTTCATTGGTGGAAATTAATAGGGTCTCTTTATATCTCTTATTTCATGGAGCTGCTAGTTGCATACGCCGATGATCCTGCTGGCCACAATATGGCAAAGTTTCTTTGCAAAGATATGACTCGGGATGGAGATGTATTTCGTGGAAAGTACTATGATCTGGTAATTATTCCAACTCCTGCAATTTCTGCAGATTGGTTAGAAGAAAAATATGATTATGATGGATTTATCTTTTTATCAAAACATGCAGCTGAATCTGGTGTGCTGGCACTTACTTGCCATAGCACTGGAAATTTCTCAGAGGCAAAGTTTGGTGGAAATGACAGACAGGTAGCAATATCTCATCCAGACTTGCAAAAAAAATATCTTCAGACTCTGCGAGATCACAAGTCAGATTTTACAGAATTCGACATTACAATAGAAGCAACACATCACGGGCCAACAGCTCTCAAAAAGCCTACAATATTTATCGAAATTGGAACAACTGAAAAGCAGTGGACTGATGAGCAGCTCTGTCACAGAGTTGCAAAACTAGTTCATGAGGTAATATCTCATGACATTCCAACGAATCCAGTGGCACTGTGTTTTGGTGGAACTCATTATCCTACAAAGTTTACAGAACAACTCTTAGATGGCAAATATGCACTTGGAACAGTAATTCCAAAACATGCACTAGATAATCTTGATGAGGAGTTGTTCTCTCATATTCTCAAGCAAAACAGTGCAGCAAAGTTTGCTCTGCTGGATTGGAATGGACTTGGACCAAACAAGCAAAAAGTTCTTGACCTTCTTGAATCTACAGAACTTGAGGTAATCAAGCTTTGAGTCTTGAGAAAAAGATCTACAAAAAATTACTAGAGGTCCCAAAAGGCCAAATCACAACTTATGGTGAACTTGCAAAGGCAGTTGGCCTGAAGAACGGACAAAGGGCAGTTGGAAGAATAATGAACAAGAACCCATATCCCGTAATCATTCCATGTCATAGAGTTGTAATGTCAAATGGTAAGGTTGGCGGATATGCATATGGCGAGCACATCAAAACAAAGATGCTGCATGATGAGGGAATTAAAATTGAAAATGGAAAAATTTTAGATTGGGAAAAAACCATTCATAGATTCTAATTTTTTATAGCCCGCCGCCAACAACTTCGCTTAACTCAATATCGTATCCAGTTGGATCCTTGATGTAAACTGATCTTGATTTTTCAAAATCAATGGGACCGTCATACAACACCTCAACTCCAAGCTCCTTGCACTTTTGCATAATGTCCTCAAAGTTCTCAACGTGAAAACCAAAGTGAGCAATTCCTCCAGCAGGTGTAACATGCGGGTCCTCATACAGACAAATCTTGATAGAGTCATTTCCAATAATCTTTGAGGGTGCATCAAGTTTGTTTGGAGAGTTGTCTTCTTTTCTAACCTCAAAACCAAACAAGTTTTTGTAAAATTCTACAGTCTTTGCCAGGTTCCTTACATTCATGTTTACATGGTCCATAGATGTTGCTTTGAGAGTATTTGTCATGTAGCAAATTTGCTTTTAGCAATTAAAAGGATTTTTGGTAATTGAAAAAAATTCTACTTTGCTCTTTTTGCGACAATCTCTTCCATTAATTGTCTCAAGTGGGCCTTGTTTCTGACTGTGTTTCCACCTACTTTTTTGTATAGTGCCCAAAATTCTGGATTAGTCAGATCTTTTCTATCCTTTGCAATCTTTAGCAGTCGTCTCAATGCGCGGACCTTTGCAACATAGACTTCTTTTTTACCAACACGTGCGCCTTTGCGTCCTTGTTTTGAACCTTGTTTGGTACCTCTCTTGTTTCTTTGGTCTCTTTTGGTTTGTGCTCTTCCTCTAGACGTTCCAGTGAATGAATCGATTCTAATTGTGTTAGCTGTAATTAGACTGCGGATATTTTCTCTTGTGATTGCATCTGCAACATCAGTAAGATGGTCTGAATCAAATTTTATTCTGTGAATTCCAACACCAGTAACTCTGGATGCCAGTCTTTTCTTAGCTTTAAGATTTACTACCACTTACACTCACTCTCGCATTGAAAATTTTGAATTTCTGTTCAACTGCTTTTGCAACAATCTCTTTTCTTTTTCTAGTACCAACACTGTGACCTAGTCTTACTCCATCTGTTTTTGGATCAAGTTTTGACAAATCATCTAAATTGTAAACTAAATTATCTGTAAATCCTGAAGGATGCAATCCTCTTGCTTCTTTTGGTCCACCAAATCCTACTTTGACTAGACCTGGACGACCTCTACTCCATTGTTTTCTCTGATGATGATCAATTCCTTTTGGTTTTCTCCAACCAGTTTGAAGTCTAACATAACGCCAGCTCTCTGGTCTTTTAAAATCAGGATTGTGTTCTTTTGCTTCCTGTCTCTTTGCAATCTTTTCTTTATTGATCGGCATCAAATTGACTCTTGAATTTTGGAATAAATACGTTCCTAGACATAAAAAATAATTTCAGATGACAAGAGATAATAAGGAAATTGAATGCGGATCGAAATATCTCATGAACAAGCCTGGGATTAATGATATTACTTTTGGGGGCGTAACCCTCTGACCCAAGTAGAAGGTACTGCTGCAACTGAGAAATTTTCAACTCAACTCAAAGATTTTGGGATTAATCCATCCAAAGTCCACAGAAACCTTCCTACAGATGAGATGGTACGCATTGCAGTTGAGAGAAAAGAGGGTGTAGTCAACTCAACAGGCTCCCTTTCAGTCAATACTGGAAAGTATACGGGCCGCTCACCTGATGATCGCTTTATCGTATATGATGACAAAACTCATGAAACAATTGATTGGGGAAAAATCAACCACCAATTCCCAAGTGGCAAGTTTGAGAAACTATTAGAAAAAATGAAAAACTTTGTTGAAAACAAGGAATTATTTGTATTTGATGGATTTGTAGGAGCAGATCCTGAGACACGTTTGCCAATCAGAGTAATCAATGATCATGTCTGGCAAAGTATGTTCTCAAGTAATTTGTTTATTAGACCAACAAAAGAAGAACTAGAAAATCACGAACCAGAATTTACAATTCTCTGCATTAATGACTTTAAGGCAGATCCTGAGATTGATGGAACAAGAAGTGATATCTTTATTCTCATTGATTTGACAAGAAAGATTGTCTTAATTGGTGGAACTGAATATGCTGGTGAAATGAAAAAGTCTATGTTTGGTGTAATGAACTATCTCTTACCTGAAAAAGGAATTTTTCCAATGCACTGCTCTGCAAACATTGGAGAAAAAGGAGATACTGCATTATTCTTTGGATTATCTGGTACTGGAAAGACTACCCTCTCAGCAGATCCACATAGAAAACTAATTGGAGATGATGAACATGGTTGGTCTGATAATGGAACTTTTAATTTTGAAGGTGGATGCTATGCAAAATGTATCAACCTTAGCAAAGAAGCAGAACCTGAAATATGGAATGCAATCAAGCCTGGTGCACTTTTAGAAAATGTTGTACTAAAAGACAATGTACCTGACTATGACGATAACACATTAACTGAAAACACTCGTGTTGGATATCCTTTGGATTTCATCCCAGGAGCTGTAATTCCAAGTGTAGGTGGAAATCCTAAAGTGATTATCTTTTTGACTGCAGACGCATTGGGTGTGTTGCCACCTGTTTCAAGACTTACCAAGGAAGCTGCAATGTACCACTTTATGTCAGGTTACACTAGCAAACTTGCTGGAACTGAAAGAGGAATCAAAGAACCAAAATCTGTATTCTCTCAGTGCTTTGGAGCACCATTCATGCCTAGACCCGCATCAGTTTACGCTAAACTACTAGGTGAAAAAATCAACAAACACAACACCGTAGTCTACCTCATCAATACTGGTTGGTCTGGTGGCCCATACGGAGTTGGAAAACGAGTCAAGATAAAGTATAGCCGTGCAATGGTTACTGCTGCATTATCAGGTGCACTTGATATTGTAAAGTATACTCACAATGACTTGTTTAATCTAGATATTCCAACAGAAGTAGAAGGAGTTCCATCTGAGATTTTAGATCCTAGAAACACTTGGATTGACAAAGACTCGTATGACTTGTCTGCAAAGAAGCTAGCTCAAATGTTTGTTGAGAACTTTAAGAAATTTGATGGTGTTTCACAAGAAATCATTGATGCTGGTCCAAAACTGCCACAATAGACTATCTTCTTTTTAGAATACCGACAACTCCAATTATTATAACTGCACCTGCAATTATTGCCATCTGTCTTTCTGGGATGACAAGATCGAATCTCTCTCTTTCTTGAATTGATTTTACATCAATAGTGTTGTATGCACTTGACGAGTTTCCACTGACTCTGATTTTTGCATCAATCCAATACTTTGTATTTTCATAGACATCAATTGTTGCAGTTTTGTCTGGTGTTGCAGTTGTTGTATCAACTGTTCCATCCTTACTGTTTGTAACTGAAATTTTTGCAAAACTCCATTCTTGAGGATGATAAATCTCAAAGAACAGTTTTTCATTTTGCTGTACTGCTGAAACTGAACCAGGTGTATGATGCAGCAAAAATGGAACAACATATTGTATTTCATTGTGGCTTATCATCATCTTTCCTTCATGCTCTCCAAAATTATCTTCTAACATACTCATTCTCACACTCAAAACATTTCCATCTACAAGTTCTCCACTAAACTTTATGAACTCAGGCCCATCAAATGTAACATCAAATCCATCCCATGTACCATCCATTGATTTTAGTTGAAATTTCTTTTGAGCAACATTGTTGTCTGATGATGTGATTGCAACAAAGTTAGGGGGCTCTATGATTAGCTTTGCCTCAAATGCTTTTGCAATGTTTAGCCTTCCTGCACCTGATTCTTGAATGGAGAATTCATTACCGTGGGCATCAGATACAGGCTCAACTGTAGTAAGTAATAGTGACTTTATCTCGTGGTGGTGGAGTTGGGGGTTTTTCTGGAGTAATAGTGCTGCCGCCCCACTTACATGGGGAGCAGCATAACTTGTTCCACTAGTAAAGTTGTATCCTGCATTGCTTTGTGTGGTATTGATGTATGCTCCTGGTGCAACAATCTCAGGCTTTATGTAAAATGGAGATACTGGACCACGGGAGCTAAAGTGTGCAAGATAGTCTGGATTAAAAAACAGATTTAGTACTGCCTCATTTCCATTAATTGATTTGACAATCTCCAATCCCTCTTCTCTATCCATTGATACCACTGGAATCTGCGGTGAATAGTCTGGTTCAATAAAATCATGAATTAATTCTCCCAAGAAAATTCCTGGGACATTGTTGTATACAATTAATGCCTTTGCTCCAGCATCAGCTGCATTAGTTTCCTTTATTGAAAAATACAGCAACTCTCCTTCTACGTCACTTCCTCTCTCTACAATTAGTATGGAGTCCTTTACATCCAAATCTTTTAACTCTCCTGCTTTTCCATATCCTCCAAAAACAAGCTTTCCTGAAATTGTATCTTCTGAGATTTGATTTCCTACCATTGGAATTACTGTGTATGGTTTCTCATCAACTTCTAGTGTTGCAACTAGACTTGATGTAAGATTGTTGTATGTTGCACCAACTGTAACTGAACCAAAGTTTCTTCCAGGACTTCCAATTGTTCCAATTCCTGGACCATCATTTCCAGCAGCAACTACTACAAAAATTTCTTTTTCTAATGCAAGGTTTACTGCTCTCTCAATCTTTGTGTTTGTTTTGTTTACTCCCAAGCTGATATTGATAATGTCTGCATCATCTTCAATTGCTTTTTCAATTGCCCTGATTATCAAATCCGATGATACTCCTTCTCCGTCTTCTGAGACCTTGTAGGCAAGAATCTTTGCCTTGGGTGCTACCCCTACTGCTTGCCCATCAGCTGCAATGACTCCTGCAACCTGAGTTCCATGTCCGTTGTTATCTATTGGTGGTTTGCCTTCTTGAATGAAGTTGTATCCTCCAATTACTTTTCCATCTGGTCCCCAACCAAACAAGTCTGGATGGTTATAGTCCACACCCGTATCAATAATTGCTATCTTGATTCCAGTGCCATCAATTCCTTCTATTCTAGGAATATCTGTTCCGACAAACGGAACACTTCTTTCAAGATATGTCTGAATCTCGTTTTCAAAATGCAATGATTGGGACAAAACTAAACCCGTCAAAATTACAACAATAAAAGAAAAAATCGCTAAGAATTTCACAAATCTTGTATCAATTTTAACAAGTAAAAATGATTACCTGTAAACCAATAAATGGAATAAGCTATCAAAAGTCCCCATGGGAAAATACGAACTTCCTGAAATGCCATATGCTTATGATGCATTAGAACCTCACATTGACGCAAGAACGATGGAGATTCACCACACAAAGCATCATCAAACATACACTGACAAACTAAATGCAGCTCTTGAAACATGTCCAGCTGAAATTCAAGACAAAGATATCTTAGACATTTTGTCTGATATCAAGTCTGTTCCAGAGGACAAAAGAGGTGCAATTAATTTCAACGGTGGTGGTTATGACAACCATAGGCTATTTTGGAACAACATGAAACCAAATGGAGGCGGTGAACCTGGAGGATCAATTGCTGATGCAATCAATGATTCCTTTGGAAGCTTTGCTGACTTCAAAGAGAAATTTTCATCCACTACAGCAGTAATTCAAGGCAGTGGTTGGGGATGGTTAGTATACAATCCTTCCTCTGGAAAGGTTGAATACAAATCAATGCCAAACCAAACAAGTCCTAGAACTGAAGGACTAGTGCCATTGTTAGGCTGTGATGTTTGGGAACACGCATACTATCTCAACTACCAAAACAAAAGACCTGCTTACATTGAAGCATGGTGGAATGTAGTTAACTGGGATGAGGTAGAGAGCAGATTCTCTAAAGCAAAATAAAGTCCATTCTTTATTTTTTATTTATTCTACATTTTTGGTTGAATCTATGAATGAATTTATAACCATAAGAGAAAGCCTTGTTGTAAATGAGTCAAGAACAAGCAGAGCAATTGATGCAACAAATGCAAATGCTTGAAACCTATTTTGCAGATTTATCTCAAAGAGAGGGAACATTCATGAGCGTATTTAGAGAGGCAACTGCAGCTATTGAATCAATAAAGTCACTTAGTCAGAATCCTGAATCAGATACTCTTGTCCCAATTGGATTGGGAACTTTTATCCCAACAAAAATTTCATCCAACAGCAAAATAATTCTAAATATCGGTGCAGGTGTTGCAGTGGAAAAAGATTTTGCTTCTGCAATTAATTATCTTGAAGAGCGAATCAAAGAAATTGAAATTGCAATACAAGATACTGCTGCAAAAAAACAAGATGCTGCTCAAAGATTAGAACAAGGCAAAGCCCAAGTCAATCAAATGATGCAAGCCATGCAACAATCCGGTCAACAACAAGGTCAACCTCCACAATCGGGATAAACCATGTTTGATAAACTTCGTAGTGCGTTTTCTAATGCAGCGAAAAGTTTAGGCGAAAAAGAACTCAATGAAAAAGACATTGAAGACATTCTCTTTGAATTAGAAATTGCTCTCTTAGAGTCTGATGTTGCAACAGAAGTAATTGATTCCATTAAAGATGATCTAAAAGAAAAACTGATTGGCTCTAAAGTTGACAAAAAAGAAATTGAAAAGTTTGTTAAAGACAGTTTGATTTCAAGTATTTCTACACACTTTGATAATGCCGGAGAGATTGATCTCTTCCAAAGAATTAATGAAAAAAAACAACAAGAGCAACCTTACTTGATTTTATTTGTTGGAATTAACGGTACTGGAAAAACAACATCGCTCGCCAAAGTTGCACATATGTTACAACAAGCAAAATATTCTGTTGTTGTTGCAGCAGCCGATACTTTTAGAGCTGGTGCCATTGAGCAACTACGAGAACACACCAATCGTCTTAACCTAAAACTTGTTGCACAAAATTACAACTCTGATCCTGCTGCTGTTGCACGTGATGCTGTGTTGTATGCAAAATCTCACAAAACAGATGTTGTCCTAATTGATACTGCTGGACGAATGCAAACAAGTGAAAACTTGATGCAGCAGATTGAAAAAATCACCAAAGTTGTAAATCCTGATTTGAAAATTTTTGTAGGTGACTCTTTAGCTGGAAATGATACTGTTAACCAAGCACGTGAATTCCATGAGCATGTGAAATTTGATGGTTCTATTTTGACAAAAAGTGACGCTGATGCAAGAGGTGGTGCTGCATTATCTATTGTAAAAGTAACATCGACTCCTGTGATGTTTGTTGGAGTTGGACAAGAATATCCTGATCTAAAGCCTTTTGATAAGAAGACTTTCCTTGAAACAGTTTTTGGAACTCTTGAAGGAGTTGATATTAAGAAAGAACCAACACCAGAACCAACACCAGAACCAACACCAGAACCAACACCAGAACCAACACCAGAACCAACACCAGAACCAACACCAGAACCAACACCAGAACCAACACCAGAACCAACACCAGAACCAACACCAGAACCAACACCAGAACCAACACCAGAACCAACACCAGAACCAACACCAGAACCAACACCAGAACCAACTTCTGATGATCCGTTTGAAGGAATTACTGATGATGAGATTACAACTTATTCAGATTTGTTTGATGTTCCTCCCCCAGAAAATGATGATAAAGCTATCAATCTAGGTAACAAGATTCGTCAATGGATTAAAGATGGAAAACCAAATCCTGGAGAATCTAAAGATGATGATGAAGATGAAGAAATTCACAAACATGATAAAGAAGAACCAAAAAAGAAAAAGAGTAGGTTCGGGTTCTTTAAGAGATGAAACTAAAAACAAAAAATTTACTCACTTTAGCGGAATTATCCCCAAAGGAATTTGTGGGCCTAATTGATGAATCAATCAAACTAAAAAAAGAACTCAAAAAAGGTGGAAACAAACCTCTTCTAAAAAACAAAACACTAACAATGATTTTCCAAAAACCGTCTACTCGAACACGAGTAAGTTTTGAAATTGGAATGTCTCAGCTAGGAGGCTATGCAGTTAATCTCTCATCAAATGACATGCAACTCTCTCGTGGCGAGTCAGTTGAAGATACTGCAAAGACTTTGTCGCGATACACTGATTGTATTATGGCCCGAGTTTATGATCATGACTTGCTAGAAAAATTATCTCAGCATGCAACGATTCCAGTAATCAATGGACTTTCAGATGCATTTCATCCCTGCCAAATATTAGCTGACTTTATGACAATAAAAGAAAAGAAAAAGAAACTCCAGGGAATAAAGATTGCATGGGTTGGTGATGGCAATAATGTCTGCAACTCTATGATTTATGGCGCAGCATTGTCAGGTGCCTCCATGTCTATTGCAACTCCAAAGGGCTTTGAGCCTGACAAAAAGACAGTAAAAGAAGCACAAAAATCAACTAAGATAAAATTGACTACTGATCCTATTGCTGCAGCAAAAAATGCTGATGTAGTTGTAACTGATACGTATTCTTCTATTCATAATGATGATCCAAAGAGAATCAAAAAGTTTCTTCCAAAGTACCAAGTCAACCCAAAACTGATGAAGTCTGCAAACAAAGATGCGATCTTTATGCATTGTCTTCCAGCAAAAAGAGATCAAGAAGTTACATCATCTGTAATTGATGGACCGCAGTCTGTTATTTGGGATGAGGCAGAAAACCGCCTTCACACTCAAAAGGCATTGCTTGCCTCTCTAATTCGCGCTTAACGTATATAAGAGCACGTTCAAACTCGAATTCTATACATGGCCTATTCAAAAATATTGAGAAGATTAAGGGAAGAGAAGACCAATTATAAAAAACGCGGTACAATGTTGATGGGTAAGCGTGACTTTATCACTGTAAATATTACTAATGAAAATACTCAAGTCCAAATTCTAAAGCCTGGAATGACAGGCGACAAGGTTGTTGCATCTGCACACTCTAGATATCTGTTAGAAAAAGGCTGGAAGGGTTCTAGAAAGAGTGTACCTGCAGCATATCTTACAGGATATCTGGCAGGAAAGAAAGCACTTGGACAGGGTGCAAAGGATGCAATCTTGTATACTGGAACAAGAAGATACACCCAAAGAATGGCAGCCGCTCTTAAGGGCGTAATTGATGCCGGTCTAGAAGTTCCAGCTGATGAAGAAACTTTTCCATCCGAAGATAGAATCAACGGAGAACATCTTACTGTTAAAAACGAAATTTCCAAAATGAAATCTACAATTGATACTGAGGTAAAATAAAATGAGTCAAACAGCACAATCTAAACCCGCACAAGGCGGACCAAGAGGAAAAGCTCCACCAACTTATGGTAGAGGCCCACCTGGTGGTTCAAAAGGTGGAGACCGTCCAAGAAGACCACGTAGAGAACCAGAAGAAGAAGTTTGGGTTCCAAAAACAATCTTGGGACAAAAAGTAGCATCAGGAGAAATTACATCTCTTGAAGAAATTATTGAATTAGGATTAAGAATTCAAGAAGCAGGAATTATCAAAAAACTACTTCCTGATTTGAAGAGTGAGGTAGTTGATGTTGGGATTATTCAAAAGATGACATCAAACGGACAATCAACTAGATTCAAAGCAATCGTTGCAACTGGAAACGAGAACGGTTACTTGGGAATTGGTCAAGGTAAATCAAAACAAATGAGAATTGCAATTGAAAAGGCAACAAACGCTGCTTATCTTAACGTCAACCCAATCAAGATGGGATGTGGCAGTTGGGAATGTAGATGTGATCAAAAACATTCTGTTCCATTTAGAGTAAGAGGAAAGGGCGGAAGTGTTACTATTGAAATTATTCCCGCACCACGTGGATTAGGTCTGGTAGCTGGAGGTAAAATTAAACGATTATTGGAATTAGCAGGTCTCAAAGACGCTTGGACTACGGCAAAAGGCTCTACTCCAACAATGAACTCTACTTCAAAAGCTATCTTGGACTGTCTTAGACAGACATTTAGTCAGGGTTGATAAAAAATGGCAAATGCATATCTTGTTGTTAGAATTAAAGGCCAAGCTGATTGTCCTTACTGGGCAACCCACACCATGATGCTCTTAAAACTAGACAAGAAATATCGCGCAACAATATTGCCAGCAAAAGAAAACACATTGGGAATGCTAAAAAAAGTACAGCACTATGTCTCATGGGTTGAACTTGACTCTGAATTGGCAAAAGAACTCATTGACAAAAAGGCAAGAAAATCTGGATATCAAAAAATTACTGCTGAAGACTTGAAGGAACTTGGGTTTGCAAGTTCTGATGAATTGGCAACTGCACTTTCAGAAGGAAAGGCAACTCTATCAAAATTAAAACCACTAAAGCCCTGGTTTGCATTAGCACCACCAAGAACTGGATTCAAGAGAAGCACCAAAAAGTTGTATGGTCAAAAAGGAGTCCTAGGATCAAACAAAGAACTTGGAACAATTGTAAGGAATATGATTTAACATGGCAACAAGATTAAGAAAGACAAGACGACTTAGGGGAGGACGCCACATGGGATGGGGCCAAGTAGGTCAACATCGTGCAAGTGGTCACAAGGGTGGTCTTGGAGTTACTGGAATGATGAAGCATCATTGGAGTACAACACTAAAAGACGAACCAGATCATTATGGCCATGATTCAACTAAACCACCTCACCCAAATATTACCAAGAAATGGGCTAGCGTCCGTGATCTTGATGACTTGTTTACTAAGTTCGGTAAAGAAGAAGGAGGAAAGAAGATTGTAGACCTTCAAAGCGCAGGATACGAGAAACTCCTTGGTGGCGGAAAAGTAACAAATGCTTATTCCGTCAAAGTAACTCAGTTTACTGCATCTGCAGAAGAAAAACTCAAAGCCGTTGGCGGAGAAGTCTTATCTGCTACCAAAGAAAAAACTGATGGGGAAGAGGTGCTAACAGAAAATGGCTGAGGGTACAGTTACAGCAGTTATTAGAAAAGTAGTTTTCAAAGCAGAGCCCTATCTACCACAGGTTCCAAAACCAAAAAAGAAGATTCCATTATCAACTAGATTACTCTGGTGTGGAGTTGCATTACTCATCTACATGGTAATGGGACAGACACCACTATTTGGAGCAACAACCCCTGAATTTGACTTTCTAGCATTTGCTAGAGTAATTTTTGCATCACAACAAGGCACACTTGTTGAATTAGGAATTGGGCCGATTGTAACTGCAGGACTCTTGATGCAATTACTTAGAGGTTCAGACATTCTCAAGTTTGACTTTAAGAAACCCGAAGAGAGAGGTATCTTTCAGACTGCAACAAAGTTGGTAACTTATGTTGTAATTGTAGCAGAGTCCATTGTATATGGCGTAGCAGTCTATGGTCCTGGAGTAGCGGATCCTAACATACTGTATATTATGGTCGGACAGCTGATGGCCGCGTCAATTATCATCATGTTCTTAGACGAATTAATTCAGAAAGGCTGGGGTCTTGGTAGTGGAATCAGTCTTTTCATTATGGCAGGTGTTGCTCAACAAATTTTGTGGAGTCTGTTTAGCCCGTTACCGGCAGGTGATGGAGGAACTATTGGTATCTTACCATACATCGGCCAATCAATTATGGCAGGTGATCTCTCAAATGTATTCTTCCGTTCAAACCAGCTTCCGAGCATCTTTGGTTTGTGTCTTACTGCGGGAGTCTTACTGATACTTGTATTTACACAAGGAATGAAGATTGAGATTCCAATCGTATCTACAAAATACAGAGGTTTCTCTGCAGTCTATCCAATTAAGATGATGTATGTATCAAATATTCCAGTTATCTTGGCATCTGCACTTACTGCAAACGCCGTCTTTATCTTCCAGATGTTGTGGGCCAACATGAACCCGCGTAACAATAATTTCTTTATGAATTTCATAGCGCAATTTGACCCGACAAGTCCGTCTAGCCCAATTGGTGGTCTTATCTACTACATCACACCACCTAGAGGACTAGATGTTGCAATCTTGGATCCTGGACGTGCAGTTGGCTATGTATTATTCATGATTGGAATCGTAATTGTATTTGGTAGGTTATGGGTAGAGCTAGGTGGTCTTTCACCAAAGAGTGCAGCTCAGAACTTACTTGATGCAGACGTGCAAATTCCTGGATTTAGAAGATCAAACAAACCAGTAGAAGCATTGTTGAACAAATACATTCCATCAGTTACAATCATTGGCTCAACTATTTTGGGTCTACTAGCAGGAGTATCTGATGTCTTGGGTGTATTTGGTTCTGGTATTGGAATTTTACTTATGGTAGATATTCTCATCAACTACTACACGCAATTGGTTAGAGAACAAGTCGAAGTTGTAATGCCGCGTTTGGGTGCTTTGCTTGGCAGAAAGTAAAAAAATCATCCTAGTTGGAATCCCCGGAGTTGGGAAGACTACATTATTATCAAAGATACTAGACCACATCAAAAGCCAACAAAAAAGTGTCAATGTTGTAAGCTATGGAACACTAATGTTTGAGGTTGCAAAACAAAACGGTCTCAATGACAGAGATGAATTAAGAAAACTACCTGTAACAAAACAGCAAGAGCTACAAAAGATTGCAGCTGAAAATATTGCTGCATGCACTGAAGAAATTGTAATTATTGATACTCATGCATTCATCAGTTCTCCAGAAGGATACTATCCAGGACTGCCAGAGCATGTCCTCAAAATCATAAAACCATCAAACTTTATCTCAGTTTCAGCAAAGCCTGAGGAAATCTATAGCAGACGAATGACTGATGAGACCCGAAACAGAGACAAAAACACTCTTGCAAATGTAAAGACGGAACTAGACGTCCAGTCAGGCATGATTTCAGCATGTTCAGTAATTACTGGCTCTCCAGTCAAGTACATCTTGAATCGTGAGGGAAAGGTTGATGAAGCAGCAGATAAGATAATTCAATCATTAGGACTGTAAAAAATGGACTTTGGAATTATTCTACTATTTATCGAATCAATACCTCTCCAGTTTGATTTTCTTGGAGGTGAGAGAGGTGCACTTGGCAGCGATGACCCCATCATCAAAGGCCTGATTCTCTCAATGTTTGCAGTTGCCGGATTTGGTATATTGCTAAACATCTTCAACTCTGGAGTCAGAAAGAAGATGGTTGATCAAGTAAAGCTAAAACGAATAATGAAAGAGACTCGCGGATGGCAAAAAGAAAGAATGGCTGCAATGAGAGCAAAAGATACTGCAAAAACAGCTGAGCTCAACAAAAAATCCTCATACATGAACAAGATGTCGATGGAGATGATGCAGATGAACATGAGACCAATGATGATTACATTTGTTCCATTGATTTTGATATTTTATTTCGTATTGCCACAACTCTTCTCTTATACTGTAGCTATCTCTCCAATTCCGCTAAATGTAATTCCCGGAGATTTATTCCAACTGACATGTACTGCAGAGCAAGCAGCAGACCCCGAACATGTTTGTACTACCGAAAACGCATTGTTCCTTTGGGCTTGGTATTTCCTCTCCTCAATTGCGTTTAGTGGCATTATTATGAAACTAACAAAAACCTCAATGGATCTCAGTTGACAAAATCCATTGTAATATCAGGTCCTCCTGCTGTAGGAAAGACAACTGTTGCCAAAGGACTAGCAGAAGAGTTCTCACTACAATATCTTAGTGGCGGTGATGTACTCAAGGAGATGGCAAAAGAGCAAGGATTTGATTCATCAGGTGATGATTGGTGGGATACAGAAGATGGAATGAAGTTTCTAAATCAGAGAGAACAAAATTCAGAGTTTGATAAAAGACTAGATGAAAAGCTAACCAAACTATTCAATGAAGGCGGGATGGTAATTACTAGTTACACCTTACCATGGTTGGTTAATGACGGCATCAAAATATGGCTAGAAGGCTCTCATGAGAGCAGCACAAAACGCATGCAATCACGAGATGACATGAGCTCTGAGGAAGCATACCAAATAACAAAGCAGCGATTTGATAAGAACAAGGCACTCTACAAAAAATTATACGATTTTGATTTTGGTGATGACAAGTCAGTCTTTGATGTAATAATTAACACGGATCATCTCACAGCAAAACAAGTAATTGATGTTGCAACAGAAACGGTGCGAAAACTACTATGACTCTAAAGCAACTAGAGAATCTAATCGAAGTTGATCAAGACATTACTGATGATGCATACGGCACATACTATGACAAAAGAACAATCGAGCAACTACTAAACTATGGAATAATTATTTTAGACAAACCTCCTGGTCCTACAAGCCATGAGACTGTAGCTTGGACAAAGAGAATCTTAAAGCTGCCAAAGATTGGACATAGCGGAACACTAGACCCTCAAGTATCTGGAGTTTTACCGCTAGGTCTTGGTGAGGCAACTAAAGCATTAGGAGTACTTCTCTTTGGACCAAAAGAGTATCATGCACTAGGACGTGTCCACTCCCTTCCATCAAAAGAAAAACTACATGAGATTGTAGAGTCACTAACTGGGGAGATTTACCAAAAACCTCCACAGCGCTCAGCAGTAGTCAGACAAACAAGGACAAGAACAATTTATGAATTTGAAGTATTAGAACAAAAAGAGAGATTACTACTAACTCGAGTCTTGTGTGAGGCAGGAACCTACATCAGAAAACTGTACTATGACCTAGGTGAGATTTTGGGACCTGGTGCAACTATGATTGAGCTTAGAAGAACTAGAGTTGATCAGTTCAGAGAGACTGATGGACTGGTAACTTTGCATGAATTAGCAAATGCATTTGCATTGTGGGAAGAAAAAAAAGATGATGCTAAACTCAAGAGCATGATAAAGCCCGTAGAGCTTGCACTAAGTGAATTAAAATCAATAGTGATTCGTGATTCTGCAGTAGATGCAATGTGTCATGGCGCACAACTTGCAATTCCAGGAATTTTGAAGATATCTCCAAATTTGAAGAAAGGTGACATTGTTGGAATCTATACTCAAAAAGGTGAAGCAGTAGCACTGGCAGAATCCACAATGAGTGAAGAAGAGATTCGTGATGCAACAAAGGGCTATGCATTTGAGACAAGGAGAATCATAATGGCCCCAAACACATATCCTAAAAAATGGAGAACAAAACCTTCTTCTAAAGAATAAAAATTGCTCTCAAAAAGTCTTGTAATATTTGTTGGAATCGGTGTAATTGCTGGATTGGGATATGGAATTTTTCTAATCGATGTAAAAAATACTAGTCAACTAGTATATGTTGAAGGTCCTGGAATTTCAATTCTAACTGAAAAATTTGATTTTAAGAAAGGCGAAGAGATTAACATTATAATTAAAAACACTGGAACTGTCCCGATAACATTTTCAGATAAATCATATGGATTAAGAATTACCGGACTGTCTGGCATTTTGATGTATACTCCAACATCTGCCCAAGTAATTTCTGAACTCAAACCAAATGAAGAGGTGGAACTTTCCTGGGATCAAATAAAAAATGATGGTGATGTTACATTAGAAGGCCTCTACAAGATTTCAACAAAAGGATTTGATCCAATGGGAAAAAAAGTAGAACGTTCAACTACTGTAACTATTTGGAAGTAGTAACACAATTTATAATCAGATTCTAAAAACTAAATTTGTCGCAAGACTTGTGCCGGGGTCGCCTAGCCTGGTAGGGCGCGCGCCTGGAAATTGTTAACCATAAAGCGCGTTCTCGCAAGGGAACGGGAGTTCAAATCTCCCTCCCGGCGCCATTTTCTTGAATACAAAATTCTTTACCAAATTATCAATGAGATGAAAAACCCTACAACCAACTAGGAGAATTCCTTTGTAGGGAATTTCATCTCAATCCAACTTAAAATAGATTTAGGATAAATTGTTCATTAGTTGATTTTAGACTGAACAAAGTCAACTAATTATCTTAAAATTAATTTTGCACAATTCTCTAGTGGGTTATAAGATACACTCACTATACTCTGTTAATGAAACAAGTTACACTAAACATCCAAAGACCAGACCAGTCATTATCTCTGGTTGGAAGTGATGCCAAAAATGCTCTTCCAACCAGTACGTCCTGCAACTGGACAGAATTGGCCGGATTGTCCTGGATATTCTTAGATGATGATTTGACAAATTACGCTTAAACCAACTAGGAGGAGGTGAAAAGTACACAATCCTTTCATACCATTAAAACCAAGGAAATTGTTACCAAAATGTCTCGCCAAAGAATCTTATCTGCAATTGCACTATCTATTCTAATTTTTACAGGAAGTGTATCTTTTGGAAATCTTTTCACAGCTGATGCGCAAACAACTAATCTCTATGTTTCAGCAAACAATCCTCAATCTCAAAATAGAATTTCAGGTCCGCAAGTAATTGAAGTCGTAATTCGTGATCAAAATATTGGTGATACTGGAAAAGCAATAGGCGAACCAGATGTTACAGTCAATGGCAAAAATCTTCGAATGGTTCAAGCAGTTGATGGCAATTGGTATGGTTATTTTGCAGATAGAGCACAAGCCCAGATTGCAGACAGTACAGTTGGCCTGACAGGAAAGGGTCTTGACTTTGGAACTCTTTGTACTCCAAGCTCATCTGTTCTTGGATTCTCTGTAACTGAGACTGTTGGCATTGCAATACCTGTTAGTGGTACTGGTATTGGTGGCGAAAACGGTTCTACACCAAAAGAGATTTCCCAAGACTGTTCCTTGTCTTCCCCATACACAAAAAATTCCATTAATGTAGTTAGACAGGCAAAGACGATAAACTCTGGCGGTGGTTCTGTCAAACTGGGACAAGTTGGATTGGCATCACAAGACCTTTGGCCATTTATCCAACTTTATGATTTTTCTAAAGGCGGAAATGTAGTAGTTCAATACAACCGTGGTGGCGGTCCACAACAAACTACACTTACATTTGATTCAGCAGACAAACTTGTAAATTTTGAACTAGATAGAACCTCATATCCTAGATCTTCAGACGTTAATCTCAAAATTACAGATCTTAGCTTAAACATAGATCCTACCGATGAGGATTCTTGGTCATTTGGAACCTTGCCATCAGGCCCTTCTACATATTATCTGCTCTATGAAGATTCTGGCAAAAATGATTCAGATGGAACTACAGGTGCTGTAAATCTAGCATCAAAACTCAGTTCCATGATGTTCAAAGATAATGGAGTTCTCAAGATAAATCCAAACGTACAAGGACAATCAAATGTTCTTACAATTCAAGATAATAGTAATTCCCAAACAAATGGTGATGGAGAATTAGACATATCCCAAATTGCAACCAGTGGTGGCTCTATTGCTACAGGAAAATATCCTGTAACAATAACTGAAACTGGACCAAACAGTGCAGTCTTTACAACTACTGATGCAAACAATGACTCTGTTTTACTTACAACTGACAATGCACAAAGAGGAACATCTGCATCAATAGAATATAATAAAAAATCAACCACACTTTTAATTGGATTTGGCAAGGGCACACTTTCTCTTGATGAATCTTTGAAGGGAAACGAGTGGAATTCTGGTGAAGAGATGCCTGTGATATTGATAGATTCTGATGCAAACAAGAATAATTTAGAAAAAGAAGATCTTGATTTGTTTAATCCATCTTACAAGGCAATTCCAGCATTAAGTACGGGAGACCCATACACCTTAGGTGAAAGTGGAACAGAATCAAACACCAAAACAACTGCATCATTTCTAAATGGATATACTCTAACCCCTACAACCTCTGGACAGTTCACACTTTCAGAAACAGTTTTGGGTACTGGTACTAGTGTCTTGGTAGAAAAGCACAGTGATAGGGCAAGAATAGATCCTTCATCTAACACTGATTCTGATGCACTAGTAATTGATCTGAAAACAAATCTATCTGAACTTTATTCTTCTATAAACAACCCATTTGATTCATCCAAGAAATTCAAAGGGCTAAACATGTTTAATTTTGATATACGTTCACTTGGCACTGAAATTAGTAGTGTCGATATCTATCTTCTAATTACAACATCATCTATTCTTGACTCTTCAGGAAATCCAACTTCTGGCATTACTGCAATCAAGATTGCATCTGATACAACTGTTCAGAATCTGATTAATCTCAACTCTACACAGCAAGTTTCTAGTCCGCAAACACTTCACTCTAACTTGTTTTCATCATCTTTTTCAGGAAATGAAAAAATTGGCTTGATGTTTGCATATCCTAAAATACAAAACATTGGAACAGAGACAAAACCAATCGTAGCTGACTTTTTCTCATATGGTCTAAAAAATGCCGGCACTGCAAAAAGTGACAGAGTAGCAAATCAAATTGTCCGTGTAGAGATGGAAGAACTATCAAACAGCGCAGGAAAGTTCAGAGGCAGTCTTGAATATATTATGCTAAACCAACTCAACATCTTTGATTCTAAAACGTATGAGCAAATTCTTCCAATTGATGATGAACCTGTATTCATAATCATTGATGAACTCAAAGGAAACGAAGCACCGCGAATAAGTTACAATGACTTGGGCTCTGATGGAGTACAGACTACAATATCTGATCAACAAGACGTATTGTCTCATATGGGAATAGTAGTACTGTCAGTCAAGACATTCAAGCCTGGTGATACTGTTGGTGTAAACTTGCTTGATAAGGATTTGAATACTAATTCTGATCTTGTTGATATCTATACTGTAGTTGATGCTACAAAATTCCCAAATGATCCTGCAGTTGATACGGTAGGACTTGCAAATCTAGGATTTAGAGAGAACAATCAGCCATTTGGTAGATTGTTAGAGATTACTTTTGATGATGAACGATGGTTAAAATCCAACATTTTGCACAATGGTAAATCATGTTCTGCAATCTCTGGACTAGATGGATTAAGTTCAACTGGATTTACTTTAGTTGAGACAGGAAAAAAGACAGGTGAGTTCAAAGGCGATTTCAAAATTCCTTCTCAATACTGTTCAAGAAATGATGGCGGTGTTGTAAAATCTACATCTGGTGTTGACATTGGAGCAGTATACTATGACTTTAGAGGGCAATCAAGTCAGGCAGCAATAACATCTGCAAGCGCATCAGTTGGTGCAACAAGCGGAATTGTCAAGCTTGATAGAACAACATACCCAGTACCAATAGGTGCAGTTTCTAACTTTTATGAATCAGGAAAAACTTCTTCTACAATTCCTGATAGCAATTCCATATTCCCTTTCCACCTAACTGCGATTACTAAAAATGGAGATTTCAAAGCAATTGACTCTGGAGAAGAGATTGGACCAAGAGATACAATGCTTGATATCAGAATCCATGATGCTGATTACAATCTATCTCCTAATGGAGAAGACAAATTATCCCAAAACATTGGCGGAACAACAAATGGGCCAATCAAAGTAATGGTTACTAGAGGTTCCTCAACCATTGTTTTGGCAACTGCAGGTGGAGAGGAAGCAAAAGTAGGAGTAATTACTGTTGGTAAGAATGTAAAAAGTGGTATTACAAGAGAGTTTGGACCAATTCCAGAAACATCTCCTAGCTCAGGAGTATTCCAGTTTAGTTTACCAATCAAGTATGTCGATGGTCCATCTTCTACAAAATGTCCAACTACTTTGGAATCCGGATTTGAAAAATTAGATAAATCAAAAACCGGTGTTTTATCAAGATTTGATGCAAAGCCTTCTTCTGGAAGCTATTGTGTCTTGCAAGGTGATATTATTACTGTAGAATATGCTGATCAGGCTGATGCCTCTGGCTCATCTAGAACTGTGACTGATTCTGCTGCATTTGATCTCAGGATGGGTGTACTCCAATCTGATACCCAATCTTACATTGTTGGCCGCGACGCATTAATCACATTAATTGATCCTGACTTGAATTTTGATTCCAGAAAAGCAGAGACATACTCACTTGATGTATTGGAGTGGAAGTCTGATGATGCCAAGGTCTCTATGGGTGCATTGGGTGGTGCTATGACAAACAATGGAAAAATATTTGATCCACGACCTGTTGGACTACGTGAAACAGGAGAATCTACTGGAATATTTCAGACATCGATAAAAATCCCATCTGAAATAAATAAAAAGCAAGTTGATAGAGGCGAGAACATCAAAGTCACATACACCGATTGGGGAACACCAGGCTCCGATTTTGTTGGAAAAAATGATCAGAAAGTAGAGATAAGATTCTCAACATCAAACTTCCAATCTCAGATAGCATTGGACAAGAAAGTATACTCGTGGACTGAAAAAGTCTACATCACAATTATTGCACCTGATCATAATTTTAATGAAAATAAAATAGACGAGATAGGAAGTAAATCTGATAACGAAATTAAAATTTCTACTCGCTCAAACAAATTGTCTCAATACAAACTAACTGAGACTGGATTTAACACTGGAATTTTTGTCGGCGAAGTAATACTAACTGGGTTCAAACATGATGCTGATGGAAATCCTAGAACTGGTAGCATTGATGGAATTGATACCACTCCAAGAACCGAACCAAAAAGTAATGGTGGTCCTAAAAATGGATTCTTAGAATCAAAGAATGATGATGGATTAACTGTATCCTTCCAATATTCAGACAGACAAACTTTGACTGCATCTGCATTAATCAAATGGAACATAGGTAATGTTGAATGGGTTCAAGGTGCAACATCTGCCAATGGAAACGGAATTATACGTGTCATAGATCCTGATATGAATCTCAATCCTAACACAGTAAACACATTCACTATAGATGTGTGGTCTGATTCTGATCTTGGTGGAATTGACCTTACAGTGACTGAGACTGGTCAGGCAACAGGAATCTTTGAGGGTCATGTTACATTTTCTTCCAAAGATCAGTCATCTGGTCATAGGTTGCGTGTAAGTGAAGGTGATTTTGTTACTGCAAAATATGAAGACAATACACTGCCAAAGCCATACGCAAAGGCAGATGAGTTAAAAATTATCTCTAGTACTGTTGTGGGTCCTGTTATTCCACCATTAGAACGAGTACCTGTGGGAACTCCTAGAGTTGTGGATTCATTTGGAAATGTTATTGGACAAGTTAAGGCTGATCAGCAAATTCAGATAACTACAGGAATTTCTAACAAAAACATTGCAACTCAGCCATTTACCTATCTTGTACAAATTCAAGACTCTAACAATTCTGTACAATCTTTGTCTTGGATTACTGGAAGCCTTGAGGTTAATCAAAACTTCTCTCCCGCAGTCTCTTGGATACCTGAAAAATCTGGAAAATACACTGCAACAGTTTTTGTTTGGACTAGTTTGACTAATCCTATTGCCTTGAGTCCTACTGTAGAGTTTACAATTGATGTAAACTAATTGTGAATAAATTTAGTAAATTATTTATTTTGTTTCTAAAATGCATGTCTGAAAAATCAATTAATTGAATATTTTTATATTATTTGAATTAAAAGACTTATTCACATCCTCACAATTACAAAACACCCACGTCCATTAAATATGGTTAACACTTTAAGAAAGTATGTCAAAACGTATTTCATTAATTATTGATGATCATACCTACAAAAAATTACGGTTAAAGCAAGCCTCAGAAATGAAAAAAACAACAGCAACAGTTAGTTTTTCAAAAGTAATAAATGATATTTTAAAAAAATCTATCTAATATTTGGAAAATTACCTTTATACTAAATTGCTATTGTTTTTTCTGTGAATAAATATCTGATATCTTTTATTGCGATAATAATAGTTGGTGCAGTTTCTGCATATGCCCTTTCCCCGTATTTTACAGAATCTACTATAGATGAGGCATTACCATCTGGCGCAATTATTCAGCCTATGATGGATGAAACTATGATGGATGAAACTATGATGGATGAAACTATGATGGATGAAACTATGATGGATGAAACTATGAAACAAGTCACTCCTGTTGTACATTCTGGAACCTTTGTTGGTGTAGGTGATGGAATTCATGATGCCCAAGGTATTGCATACACAATCCCACTTGATGATGGAAGCAATGTCCTGCGACTAGAAAACTTTCAATCAACTAATGGCCCTGATTTGTACGTGTATTTGGCAACTGATGATAATGCATCAGAGTTTCTTAATCTAGGTGAGCTCAAGGCAAACAGAGGTAATCAAAATTATGAGATACCTGATGATGCTGATCTGACCAAATTCAACAAGGTATTGATTTGGTGCAAGGCATTTAGTGTATTGTTTGGCAGCGCAGAATTATCCTGACTAGAAAAGAAAAATACTATATTTGCCCCTCCATTACAATCGAACCCCAAACTATTGCTAATTTGGCATATGCTCCATTAGGGATGGCATTTGTAGTACTTGGAATGAATCATGTTTTTGGCTAAATCCTGACATAAACTGATTCTACTTTCTTTCTAGTTTCTCAATAATTTCTGTAAATTTCCATGGACCGCATTGTGCATCCATGTCTTCACTAGAAACCAGACCTGATGTGTGCAAGTGATTTACAATGTGTGCAGAAAATGGCAGTGCCCCAGTAGCTCCTGGTGAATTATAATTTAGAATGTGAAATGATGATTCCTCATCAATTAAAATTACATCTGGTGAAAACTTGCCGTTCTCATCAATTACAGATGAACGAATACCTGCTGTGCCTTTTTCTGTAATTTTGTCTGCCTCAATTTTTGGCAAGAATCTTCTTACTCGCTCAACCATTGCAGATTTTGACATTGATGACTGTATTTCATTTATTGCAAGTTCTTGGAATTGCTTATCAAATATTGCTTTTCTTGCGCCAGAACCTAGCATCTCTAACATCTTTGGAATAAACTCCTTGATGTTTTCTGCCTTGTTATACCCATATGGACTAAAGACAGGAACCGCATTGGGTCCAATCTCACAACTCCCATCAACGCGAATAACCCAGTGAGGATCCAAAAATGGATAGTCTGGAAATTCTGGAACAGAATAGATGCTAGTCTTTGTCAGTGTGTTGTATTCAGATGGGGCCTTCCAGTATTCGCCTCTAAAATGAACATCAGTTAACTCCTTTGCAACCCCCACACCGTGTGCAATGTCTACTGCCTCCCCACCTGCAGCATTGATTAGAAATTTTGCAAAAATTTCATGTTCTTCATCTAGTGTAATCTTCCACTTTGAGTTTTCTTTTTTTACATCTGTTACTCTTGTGTCCAAAAGAAATGTCATTCCATTCTTTTCACTGTCTTTCATTAGTGATTTAGTGTATGCCGAATAGTCTGCTGAGCCATCCTTGTGAACATAAATTGCAGCTTCACATTTTATCTCTGGCTCTATTTTTGCCAGTTGTGATTTATCCATCAACTCTATGTCTTTTTCTTCTAGTCCGTTTTGTTTTCCCCATTTGAGATATTTCTCTAAGACCTTGATTCCTTTCTTGTCTAGGGCAACTTCTATTACTCCATCTTTTTTAAATGGCAAGTCATGCAATCTAGAATATCTCTCCCACATCTCAAATCCATGAAATGCAGCGTTTGCAAACAGCTTTTTCTTTTCAGGATTGTATAGATATGGAGCATGAACCTTTCCTGTATTTCTGCCACTGGTATGAAAAGCAACATTTTGAGCTTGCTCAATTACTGCTATTTTTTTTGATTTGTTTAGAAATGACAGAAAATATGAGATAGATGTCCCAAGTATGCCCCCACCAATAATTACTACATCAAAATCATGTGCCAACTGTTTTCACTTTAATTTCGTTTTAGTTGATAATAAATGGAATCTGTGGCAATCAAGGTTAATATCTGATAAAATTTCAAATTAAATTGTGTTACCTGACAAGTGTTCTGTTACTGAAGAAGGAAAACAATGTGCAAACCCCCCTGAGTTTATTGTATCCATAGTTGATAGAAAAGACGAATATATGGTAGGCGTAACATGTGGGAAACACAAACAAATTGTCTCAGGAAAGATAGGAATTTTACAAAAAGAGGGCAAAATTCATGATGGAACAATTAATTTTGCACCTGTAAAGGCTGTTGGAACTGATTGTATTCATGGCGATGAAGAAGATTTTGTCCAAATTGACATGAAAAATCCCAAAAGTCTAAATTAATTTCAATTCCTAGACTATCTAATGTTACTTGAATTACTCTCTGATATTGTAAAGATTCAAGATATCTTGTTTATTGTAAAAAGTAACAGTGCCACAAGTGAGGTCAGGAGTCCGCTTAGCATTAGACAGAAGGAAAAGTGGATTACTATGGGTGAAAATGACGGACCTGCACACATACATGTTGATTCAGAATTGATAAGTTCAGCAGAGTTTATCCAAGAAGAAAAGCCTGAGCGCACAAGTTTTAGTGTAAGATTCTTTGATAAAGATGGCCAAAGAGTTTTGGCAGCATTTTTTACAAAAATGTATGATGACTCTAAAACACTAATTCCTCAAAGAAAAAAAATCTATGATGATCTAATCCAAAAGTTTTCTTCTAAAATTAAATTTTAAAAAAAACCTTGTCTGAAAAAGACAAGGAGAAAAAATATTATTCTTGAGATTTCTTCTTCTTTTCTTTTTCAGATTGTAGTTTAGCTAATTCTAATTCTTCGTTTGTATGTTTGAATTTTTTCAATCTACTTTTTATCTACAGTTTAGATATAAAAACTCCACATTTTCGTTTAGAGTATCTGGGCGTCAATCTAGTATCCAACTGAGTAGATCGGTTTTTTTTCATTCATTCCTAGATTGAGATTTTTTACAGTAATTTCAGCCATTTTGGCTCTAGTCTCTTCAGTAGAACTTCCTATGTGTGGTGCCAAGACCACGTTTTCTAATTTTACAAGCGAATTGTTTTTACCAACTGGCTCTTCTTCAAACACATCTAGTCCCGCCCCTGCAATGATCTTTTTCTTTAGTGCTGTGGCCAGTTCTTTTTGGTTAATCACTTTGCCCCTTGATGTGTTGATTAAAAACGCAGTTTTTTTCATCTTTCTAAAAATTTTCATACCAAACATCTTGTCTGTTTCCTTTGTGTGCGGAACATGGATTGATATCACATCGCTTTGGGAGATTATCTTCTCTAGCGGCACGTATTTTGCCCCTAGTGACTTTTCTTTAGACTTTGATATGCGATTTCTGTTGTGATAGATTATCTTCATATCAAATGCCTTTGCTCTTTTTGCAAGTGTTCCTCCGATTCTACCAAGCCCCAAAATTCCTAGAGTCTTTCCCTGAAGATCTAGTCCTACATAATCATATGCTCCATAGATCTCTTTCCACTTTCCGTCTCGAATGATTCTATCTCCTTCTGAAACTCTTCTTAGAACATCAAGTAATAATGCAAAAGCCAAATCTGCTGTAGCATCAGTTAGTACTTCGGGAGTGTATCCTACTCTGATCTTTTTTTCTTTTGCATGCTTTGTATCAATGTGATCAAAACCTACACTATAGGTACTGATAACTTTGAGATTTTCTGCCAAATCAATTGTCTCTTTGTTGATTTTGTCATATGGGAAGCAGATCAATCCATCAATGTCTTTAATTTTTGATCGTAACTTTTTTTGAGGAACTGGAATCTTTCCTAGATGAACTTCAATCTGATATTTTTTCCTCAACTCCTTTAAAGCAAAGTCATGAAGTGTCCTTGTTAGAAACACTTTCTTTCTCATAGACATGAGATTTATCTCAAACCATTTATACGATTTCCTTGTAAATTCTACATGTCTTCTGAAGCAAAAGAAGAAGAGGAATTTGCAATTTGTGTAGAATGTGGCAATTCTATTGAAAAATGTGTTTGTGTTTGCCCCTATTGTGGCGAACGTGATGAATGCAAATGTGCATTATTTGATGCAGCAACAGGAGGATAAGAATTTGGTAAAACTGATTATTACTATTCATTTTGTAGGTGATTTGCTGTGAGTTCTGTTGATTTTACTTGGCTAATTGGCGGTCCTCAAGGCAGCGGTGTAGAGTCTGGTGCAAACATATTCTCAAGAGTATGCGCTGAGATGGGCTACCAAGTATTTGGAAAAAGAGAATTTTACTCTAACATCAAAGGTGAACACAGCTACTTTGCAGTAAGAATATCTGATGAAAAAATTCACTCAAACATCAATGATGTAACATTAATGGCATCCTTTGATGCTGAAACAATTTTCCGTCATTATGATGAAGTGGTTTCAGGTGGTGGGATAATTTATGATGCAGACCTTGATGATGTTACTACTGATAAGGTCCATACACTTGATGCGCCATTCAAGGAAAGACTACACAAAAAATTAGAATCAAAGAACAAACCATTCTCAATTGCAGGTGTTTTGGAGATTGCAAAAGAAAATGGAGTATTGCTGTATCCAGTTTCCTTCAAATCTATTCTTGAAACCCTAGCTGAAGAGACTGAAAATCCCCGTCTCAAAGGATTGATTAGAATGTTCAACGTTATTGGAGTCTCTTTGTCACTGGGGCTAGTAAATATGCCTCCTGACTCGCTACAAAAAACAGTTGGACTGGTATTTTCAAAGAAAGAAGAGATTGCAAAAATAAATCAGCAAGCTGCAAACTATTCTTACAATTATGCCACTGCAAAGTTTGAGAATTTCAATCATACCTTAACTGGAATTCAAAAAGAACCTGGAACACTTTTGGTTCAAGGATTCCAAGGAACTGCATTAGGAAAGATGGCATGTGGTTGTAGAATGCAACCTTACTATCCAATTACTCCAGCTTCAGACGAATCTGTATTCTTAGAATCAAATGAAATTTTAGAAATCATTGATGCACGTCCTGGCTCTACTGCAGTAATTCAGACTGAAGATGAGATTTGTGCAATGGGAATGACTATTGGAAGTGCCCTGACTGGAACGCGTTCTGCAACATGTACTTCTGGCCCTGGATTTGCACTTATGGCAGAAATGCTAGGCTGGGCGGGGATAAATGAGGTGCCTGTTGTAATTACAAACTACCAGCGAAGTGGCCCATCTACTGGACTACCAACCCGACATGGACAAGATGACTTGCTTTTCTCAGTTTATGCAGGACATGGAGACTTTCCAAAAATTGTTTATGCATCAGGCGATGTAGAGGAGAGCTTCTATGATACTGGAAATGTCTTCAATTACGCTGATGTCTTTCAGGTTCCAGTCATTCACCTAATGGATAAATTCATTGCAAGTTCAGTTGTTACTTGCAAAAGATTTGATACATCTAAAATTTCAATTAACCGAGGAAAACTCTTAGACAAAGTAGAATCTGGATACCAGAGATTTGCATTTACTGATGATGGTGTATCTCCACGTTCTAGATTAGGAATGGATAACGGAATATTTTGGGATACTGGAGATGAGTCTGATGAGACAGGACACATTACAGAGGATCCAGTACTGCGTGCAAAGATGATGGATAAGAGAATGTCACGTCTTGACTTGATACTCAAAGAAATTCCTGATACAGAAAAGGTAGTCTCCTTTGGTGTTGAGGATTACACAATAATTTCATGGGGTTCTGCAAAGGGTCCAATTCTTGATGCAATAAAGATGCTCAAAAAAGAAGGAATCTCTATTGGATTTATACAACTAAAACTCTTGCATCCATTTCCAAGTGAGTATGTCTCATCTCTGCTAAAAGACGCAAAGACAATCATTGATGTTGAGGCAAATCACTCTGCACAACTATCAAAATTGTTCAAACAAAATGTAGAACGAGACGTTGATTATTTTATCTTAAAATACACTGGCAGAGCAATGACTAGTACTGAAGTTTATGATTCACTTAAGAGAATTGTTGAAAACAAGGCAGACAAAAGGGAGGTTCTAATGCATGGCGCTTAAGATGGCAGACTACAAGACAGATGTCCATAACGACTGGTGTCCTGGTTGTGGTGATTTTGGAATTGTAAATGCTATCCAGATGGCTCTAGCTGAAATGGGTGTTCAAAGAGACAAGACTACAATATTTTCTGGAATTGGATGCTCTGGAAAGACATCTCATTATATCAACACCTACGGAATTCATACTCTGCACGGCAGAGTTTTGACATTTGCACAGGGTGCCAAAATCGCAAATCCCGAAATGACTGTTGTGGCAGTTGGCGGTGACGGTGATGGCCTGGGAATTGGTGCAGGACATTTTGTTGCAGCAGGTAGACGTAATGTGGATATGACATACATTATCTTTGATAATGGCGTTTATGGATTAACAAAGGGACAGGCATCTCCAACACTAAAACTTGGAGAAAAGACAAAATCACTTCCTTCCCCTAACACAAATTATAACGTCAATCCAATTGGACTGGCTGTTGCAAGTGGATTTACATTTGTTGCACGTGGATACTCTTATGATGTAAGACATCTCAAGGACTTGATAGTTCAGGCAGTCAATCACAAAGGTCTTTCATTTTTAGATGTTTTACAACCATGTCCAACTTACAATGATCTTAACACAAGGGATTGGTATGCTGGAGTTGACCTAGTTGATGAAGCTCAAAAAAGACATTCAAGAATTTACAAGCTAGAAGAACACGGATATGAACCTGTAGTCCACTACAATGATGAGGCAGAAATTAATGAAAAGCTTTCACAATCACTAATCAAATCGCTAGAGTGGGGAAACAAGATTCCAATTGGAGTGTTTTACAAAAATGAAACAATCTCTCCATATGCTACAAGACTACGTGATAAAATTCCAAATTATATGGAAAATCCACCTGCAAAACAAAGCATCTCAAAGAATGGATTCTCCAATACTGATATCTCGCAAATCCTAGATTCACTTGAAGTGTAATTATAACTCTAAACCAAACAGGTTATAGGCAAGTTTTGTAGAAGTGTATCTTGCATTTGAATATTAATGAGGCAAACACCATCTTTCGAAAATCAATAATCAAAGGTTTTTTTGAACCGCAACTACTAAACTTGGATTTTCAAAAATCATCTGTAAGGCATCCAGCAATAAGTGATGATGGCCTTATGCAGTCTGACTTGCTTCACATATTTTTTGATGTGGATACTGGCGCTGACTATCCTGATGGCGATGAGTGGTTTATCGTAGATATGCTATTTCCACATGACGTCAAGTTACCTGATAACCTAAAGGGAACTGATTACTTTACAACACTCTCAGTTGATGATGGGAAAACGTTTTGGCATCATCGTGAACTGATTCGCTACAAGTATGGAAAATCAAAAAAATTAGATCATGCCTTGGAGTTTTTGGAATCAAAATACAAAGAACTACACGAATTATTGGAACCGTTGCAAAAAGATCTTATTTGATCTCTTTCCACGAGTCGCCCTTGAACATAAATTGTTTTTCAGGTGATGAGGCTGTGTTTAGTCGCCATCTGATTGATTTTGAATCAAACTTGTAATCTACTTTAGTTATTTCAGATGGAATCTTTTGAGGATCAAGATGGTATGGCAACAACTCCAAAACAGAGTCAATCTTTTCAATGGCATTATCAAACCACTGCTTCTCTTCAGTATCAACTGTAAATCCTATCTTTGGATTGCCAGAAAAGTTGATGACAATTTTTAGTGCATTGCCGCTGCCCCTTCTCCTCTTCATCTCTTTGAATACTGCCTTGACTTTCTCCCAGCGTTTGAAATCAAACCACTCAAAAAATGCGTCATTAAATGTCAGAGGAATATCCATATCTAAGAAACTAACAAAATTCTCATCATCTGCCTCTATCTCGTCTTGAATTATTGTAAAATGAGAATTCAAAAATCCATACAACACCTCGATCTCCCATGGAGAAATGCCATAGTATCGCAGTGTTGTCTTTAGACTTTCAGTCAATACCTTCTAGTCTCAAAAATTGTAATTAAAGCTTCAATATACTAGGATAAATTGACCTCAAAATTAAAATTAGATGGGGAGCATGTCACCATATAATGAAAAAAGAATATGTAGTACGAAGTATTGATGCTGCCCCTGATGGCGCACCATATGTAGTTGTATCATTATCTTCTGTAAAAGATCTAAAAGAAGGAAATCAAAACCCACAGACTCCTTTTGGCGGTCCCAAGGTCATGAATTTCTCAAACATGAATGATATGATGAAAGACCTCAACAAGATGCTTTCAGGTATGGGTGGAGGTATGGGAATGCAAGGTGGTGTTACTCAATTAAAACTAGAGATGCATGAATACAAGGACATGGGTCTCTCAGTTGGAGATAAGGTCTTTTTGGAACTAAGCAAAGCAGAATCTCTTGGTGTATAATCTAAAGTATTGTATTGAAATACTTCCAAGCATAAAATGCAGCAACAGTTCCAATGACAAATAGCATTGGCTTCCATGCAAATACAGGAATACTCGGAGTTGAAAGTTTTACCTTATAGTTATCTACAATTGCATGAACGTTTTTCTTAATTTTGTCATGCCATATGCTGTATTCTATTTGATATTTTTTTAGAATCTCTTCTACTTCATATACAACTGGGGTTCTCTGGGAAAACAAGTGCTGAAGATAATCTCTAGAGACTTCGACTTCTGCATGAATTCCAATAAGTCCTTTTTTGAGGTCTACCATCCTTACGTGCATCTCCCATGGCTTTTTTAGTTTAAGATTAAGACCACTTCCTATTTGGTCTGGCTGCTTGTGTTCGAATTTTACCTTGGTGAATCCCTCTTCAGTAAAGATCTTCATCAATTCATCAAAACTCTTCTTTACAACAACATGAAGTTGTTCAACTCCTTCCCTACTGTCAACATCAATCTTGTGTTTTAGTCCATCAAGAAATGAAACAGTCTTTGGATATGTTGTAAGGTATTCCAATATTTTGTTGCAGAAAATACCTCTATTTAAAGCAGAACAACAATTTTACTGGTTTTTTGGAGGATTTGAAAGACCCCTGACGTAAACACACTGATCAGGATCTATTGCCATCTCTGAGGAATCAATTTTCCTATCAGTTAGAGTTGCACCAGAATTTCTAATGATTGCAAATGGCTTTGATTCGGCACCCTCGCCCATCTTGTGATTTGCAATTGTTGCCAAATTATCTACTACTGCCTGAAATGTAACCTTGAGAGGATTGCCGTCAAGATCTTTTTTGGATCTCATATCTAATACTGGCTCAATTCCTGCACATGCAATTGCAACACCTGATGTCCCAATTCTTGCGGGCATCAACCTACTATCAACTAGAATCACCCCAATGTGGATTGCCATCTTTAGGAAAATCTTTCTTCGAAGTTGCTCTGCTACCAAGTATGGGTTCTCTGGATAAAGAATGACTTTGCCTTTTTTTGCATTAGACTTGTCAATTCCTGCATTTGGTGCCATGATATTATCTGATGATGTAATGACAAATCCCCCAATGCCGCCAAAAATTTTATCTGACTCTCTAATTACTACTTCTGCAATCTCTGGTCTTAGTTGATATTTTTTTGAGATGCCGTATCCTTTTTCTGAAATTTTAATTTTATCAAGATCCACAATTCTTCCTTGTGAGTTTGAGATGTATTTTGTTGAAATTACTAAAACATCGCCGTCTTGCAGTTTAATGTCGTTTTTTTCCAGTGTCTTCAAAAAAACTTCAAAAACATCAAATTTCTCACTCATTCTATCTGCCAAAAGTGGTAAAACTGTTAATTGCACAATGTTATGAGTGTCCTTTTTCTTTTTTATTGTTCTGAAAAGCTTTTAATCTGTAGAACAGGCCTTTGGGATTATGAATATAGTTGAAAAGATTCTTGCACGTGCATCAGGAAAATCCCAAGTAGCACCTGATGATGTAATCTTTGCCAATGTAGACAAGGTAATGGTTCATGATGTGTCTGGACCTGGAGTGCTTAAGGTATTTGATAAATTAAAGAAGCAAGGAATTGCAGTTGACAAGTTATGGGATCCAACCAAGGTCTGGGTTGCCGAAGATCACTTTGTTCCTTCTGCAGAAAAAGTATCTGCTGAAAATATTGTAAAACTAACTAATTTCACAAAAAATTATGGAATTGAAAAGCATTTCAAGTATGGAATGGGCCAGTATGGAATTTGCCATACATTATCTCATGAAGAGGCAATGGTAATGCCTGGTGATGTCTATGTCGGTGGTGATTCTCATACCAATACAACTGGAGCACTAGGTGCATTTGCATGTGGATTGGGCCACACTGATGTTGCATATGTTTTATTGAATGGAAGGATATGGTTCAAGGTTCCAGAGACTTACTACTTTAAGCTAAACGGAAAGTTACCAGATCACGTCATGGCAAAAGACCTAATCCTCAAAATTATTGGAGAGATTGGAACTGATGGTGGTGCATACAGAACTATGCAGTTTGGTGGAAGCGGCATTGATGAGATGTCTGTGGAAAGCAGATTGACTTTGTGTAACATGACTACAGAGGCAGGTGCAAAAAACGGAATTGTTGAACCAGATCAAAAAGTAGTTGATTATCTTTCAAGTAGAGGTGCAACAAACATCAATTTGATTAACGGTGATACTGATGCCGAATATGCAAAAACCTTTGAATATGAAGCATCAGAGATGGAACCAATTATTGCAAAACCATTTTCACCTGAAAACATTTGTGTAGTTGGCGAAGCTCCTTCTGTGGAATTAGACAAGTCTTACATTGGCTCTTGTACTGGTGCAAAATACGAGGATTTGGAGGCAGCTGCCAAAATTCTAAAGGGCAGAAAGGTAAAGATTAGAACTGAAATTTTACCTGCAGCAATATCGATTTATCAGCGTGCGATGGAAAACGGTTTGCTTAAAATTTTCTTAGATGCTGGTGTGACAGTTGGTCCACCTACATGTGGTGCATGTTGTGGCGCTCATATGGGCGTCTTGGCAAAAGATGAAATCTGTATCAGTACCACAAACAGAAACTTCCCAGGAAGAATGGGTCATGTAGAGTCACAAACTTATCTTGCATCTCCATTAGTTGCTGCAGCTTCTGCTGTAACTGGAAAAATAACTGATCCGAGGGACTTGAAATGAAGGGAAATATCATAAAATACGCACAAGACAACATCGATACTGACGTAATTATTCCTGGCCAGTATCTCAAGGTTCATGATTATGCAGAACTTGCAACACATGCAATGGAGGGACTTGATCCTGACTTTCATTCAAAAGTAAAGGAGGGTGATTTTATTTTGTCAGGAAAAAATTTTGGATGCGGTTCATCTCGTGAACATGCACCAATTGCATTATCTCATTCCGGAGTAAAAGCAGTACTTGCATTATCTTTTGCAAGAATATTTTACAGAAATGCAGTAGATGGTGCATTTTTGCTACCTATTGAAATTGATGAAGATGCATACAATGGAATCTCTGAAGGCGATGAGGTTGATATTGACATTTCTACTAATCAAATCACAAACATTACAAAAAACCAGACATACAAGATGAAACCATTTTCAGAAATTATTGGAAAGATAATTGCAGCAGGCGGTCTTTTCAACTACAAACCAGATCAGGATTAAAATGGGAAAAACTCTTTTTGAAAAGATCTGGGATTCTCACATTGTTGTTGGAAAAGAAAGTGGACCTTCTTTAGTTTACATTGACAGACATTTAGTACATGAAGTAACATCTCCCCAAGCATTTGATGGATTAAGAATTAATAGCAGAAAGGTCAGACGTCCTGATCTTACCATTGCTACCATGGATCATAACGTCCCAACAAATGACAGGACACTGCCAATCTTAGATCAAACATCTGCAGTACAAATTCAGACCTTGGAAAAAAACTGCAAAGACTTTGGAATCAAGCTATTTGATATTAACAGCCCCAATCAGGGAATTGTCCATGTTATTGGCCCTCAGCTAGGAATCACTTTGCCTGGCTCTACAATTGTCTGCGGTGATAGCCATACTTCAACTCACGGGGCATTTGGTGCACTTGCATTTGGAATTGGAACAAGCGAGGTTGAGCATGTCTTGGCATCCCAAACTTTGTGGCTAGAAAAGCCAAAACCATTTGAGATTAGGGTTGAGGGAAAGCGAAAGAATCCGCATGCAGTAACTGCCAAAGACATCATATTATCTATCATTAAGCACATTGGAACAGGAGGTGGAACTGGAACCGTAATAGAGTATCGAGGCCAGGGAATCGAGGATCTCTCAATGGAGCAGAGAATGACTATCTGTAATATGTCAATTGAGGCAGGGGCCCGTGCAGGATTGATTGCCCCTGATGAGAAGACCTATGAGTATCTTAGAGGCAGGCAATACACTCCAAAAAACTATGAATCTCTTGTTGACTATTGGAGAGAAAATCTAAAGACAGACGATGATGCAAAATTTGAAAAACAGTTCACACTGCACATTGATGACATTGCACCTCAGGTAAGTTGGGGAACAAATCCTGGCATGACTTGCGATGTAACTGAATCCGTTCCAAGTCCTGATGAGTTTTCTAAAGGCGATTCTAATCAAAAGAAGGGGGCACAAAAAGCACTTGATTACATGGACTTGAAACCTGGAACGCCAATTGAAGAAATAAAAATTGATAGAGTCTTTATTGGCTCTTGTACTAATGCAAGACTAGAAGATCTTATTGAGGCATCTAAAATAGTCAAAGGACAAAAAGTTTCTCCAGATGTTCGTGCAATGGTAGTTCCTGGTTCACAAATGGTAAAAAAACAAGCTGAAGAGATGGGTCTTGATAAAATTTTCATTGATGCTAATTTTGAATGGAGAGAAGCTGGATGTAGCATGTGTCTTGGAATGAATCCTGACATTTTAGCTCCTGGTGAGAGATGTGCAAGTACTTCTAATAGAAATTTTGAAGGAAGACAAGGCAATGGCGGACGAACTCACTTGGTTAGTCCGGTCATGGCAGCAGCTGCTGCAATAAATGGACATTTTGTTGATGTAAGAAAGATGGACTTGAGTTAGAATGGAGCCATTTAAGAAAACAAAAAGCATTGTGACTCCACTTGATAAGGTAAATGTTGATACTGATCAAATTGTTCCAAAGCAATTCTTAAAACTAGTTCAAAAGTCCGGCTTTGGAAAGTTTCTATTCTTTAACTGGAGATATGATGAAAATGAGAATCCAAAGTCTGATTTTGTATTAAATGACTCTAAATATGAAAATTCCAAAATTCTAATTGCAGGAGACAATTTTGGGTGTGGCTCAAGCAGGGAGCACGCAGTATGGGCGCTGCAAGACTATGGATTTGCAGTAATAATTGCACCTTCTTTTGCTGATATCTTTTTTAGCAATTGCTTCAAAAACGGAATTTTGCCAATCTCATTGGACCAAAAAATTGTGGAAAAACTACAACAAGAAACACAGCCAGTTGAAGTTGATTTAGAAAACCAAACAATCAAGACTTTTTCTGAAGAAATACCCTTTGAGATTGATCCTCACAAAAAGAAGATTCTCTTAGAGGGACTAGATGACATTGCACAGACCTACCAATACGAAGACAAAATTTCTGAGTTTGAAAAAAAGTCTACAGTCCCATCTGTTTTATGATCTTTTTTACAGTCTTTTCGTTTCTTTCCAAATAAGAAGGAGATTCTGCATCAATCCATTCATTATCTCCAATATCAAATGTACTAATCTTTCCTTCCTTTGATAATTGCTGCAAGATATCATATGATAGATTGATATTTTTTTGTTTTTTCTTTGCCTTTATTTTTTTGATTACGTCTTTTCCAAGCATGTAAATACCAAGACACTCTGATAATTGCAATTTCATTATTGGCTTTTCTTTGAACTCTTTGATTATTCCATCTTCTACTACTGCAAATCCTGTCTCTTCTTTTCTTTTTGTTCTAGTTGCAATACATGCAGAACTTTTCTTTGTAACAAATACGTCTATCATCTTTTTGAGATCTATTGCACACAAATTATCTACAAACCATAACACAAATTCAGATTCTCCTTTGAGTTTATTTTCAATGTGCAAAAGGTCTCCACCCGTTCCGCTTTGCGAGTCTTGGACAAAGGAGATGCCTTTTTGATTCCCATAATAGTTTTTGATTTGGCCCCCTAGTCCATTAAAATCAGAAATTATGATAATTTCTTTTATGAAACTAAATTTCTGAAGATATCTTATCACATAATCTATGACTGGCTTTCCATTAATTGGAGTCATTGCCTTTGGGAAAAATTCTGTATATGGCTTGCCACGTGTGCCTTTGCCACCGGCTAAAATTATTGCCTTCACAGTCTAACGGTATGATTTTTGCTTTCTTCTTCTTGCACCAGGTCCGCCAAACTTCTTTGGTTCTTTTCTTCTGGCATCCCCGCTGATTAGGTATTTGTCATAATCTGTGATTCTCTTTCTAAGGTCTTCTCTAGTTGATTTTGGGAATGGATGATCTTTTGGATCCTTCTTTGACTTTGTCCATCCAGTTAGTGCCCTTGAGATTGCAGTTGCAACAGCACTTGCTTGTCCCATAAAGCCTCCTCCTCTAACTCTAACTGAGATGTCGATTTTGTCTCTCAAATCACCTGTGATTTCAAGTGGTGCTAAAATTACTTCGCGAGCAGTCTCTTGTGGAATCATCTCAACTGGTACGTTGTTAATTCTAACTTTACCTTGTCCTTTAGTGATGTAAACGTGTGCACTAGATGTTTTCCTAGTTGCAAAATAAATTTCAGTTTTTGGTGTTGTCATTCAGTCCACCCTATAACCCTACACAATTCTCCCATTGTGGTATAGTTTGATGCAGATTTTTTAATTTTTGCTTTCTCAAATTGAATCTTATCAAATGATTTTAGTTCTTTTGGAGAACCAATGTATGCTCTTAGTCTTTTGTGTGCTACAATTCCTGATGGCTTTTTCTCATATGGTAGCATTCCACGAATCATTTTTGTAATTATTGTGTCTGGCCTTCTATAATGGACTGGTCCATGTTTTGGATTAATGATACTGTTAATCTCTAAAAATGCTCTGTACTCTTTGATTAGGTTTGATCTTGTTCCGCTGTACATAATTTTCTCACAGTTTACAAGTGAAACTCTGTGACCTTGTTTTAGTAATTTTGCAACATTTGATGATAACCTGCCTGCAATATGATCAGTTGCATCTACTACAATTGGTCTGTCAGTTCTGACGACTGTCTCTTGGCTAGCCAAGTAATACGACTCCTTTTCCAGTAGGGTTTTGCTCGATTAGTTGGGAATAACTGATTAGTTTTCCGCCACTTTCAAGAATTTTGCTAGCTGCAGAATTTGAAATTGAAAATGAACATAGTGTGATTTTGTGAGGTACATTGCCTGTTCCAAGAACTTTACCTGGGAATACTACAGTATCGTTTTCTTTGGTTAGCTTGGCAATCTTGTTCAAGTTGATATCTCTTCTGGCAATAGATGGTTTTAGTGCATATTCAGCTAGTTTTGCCCATATTGGAGCATCGTTTTTAGCTGATGCTGACTTTAGATCTTTTGCCATGCGTATAACTACTTGATTAGTCATGTGAATAATGCGGTTTAAAACCCAAATATAACGTATATGCTTCCTACTCACTAATTTGACTGATTGTGTCTTTGAATTCGGTCAATCTGTTACCTACTTCTTCTACTCCTGATAAAATGATCTGTTCAGGATTAAGGGCGCCAGTTGATTCAACAGTGAGAATTCTTTCGTCATCTTTGTCTGTCTCAGTTAGCATTGAAATGTTTGCAGAGTTCCATTTTGCATGTTCTGTGCCACGTCCAAGTCTTGCATAACATTCAATTTTGATCTTTTGACCTGGTGCAAGTTCTACTATTGGAATTTTGTCAGAAATTGGAGCAATTGAATCATCTTCAGATGATAATTCATTTGACAGAACTGTTCTTGTGACATCTGTGTCCCCAGAATCTAAAACTAACATTACTTTACAATTTGAACATCCTGTCTCACTTTGGCAGTCACATTTTGATGGCTCATTGAATCTACTCAAGTCTGTCTTGAGTGGAATAAGGCCCAATCTGTGTGCCAGACCTTCATCTGGTAAAACAGAGGTGTTTTCAATAATGTCTACTGTATCAATTGCAAAGACTGGTACTCCATTAAGGCAAACACGTCTGAGGGCATTTGCATACTGTAATGGTACGCCCTTAAGCTTTAAAGCTATTTTTTGATTATCTTTGCTAATTACTTCTAAGGATGACAAATCTTGAAGAAAATCTTTAAAATCCACATAAAAATCTAGCTAGTTTTGAGTCTGAAACAAGTCTATTTTGAATTCTAGAAGATATGCTTAAGTCCATATTTTTTCTAGAAAATCTGTGGATTTTGAAAAACTCTATTCTGATACTATGAATTTGAATTCTTCCATTAGATATGCTGCGATTCAAAATAGTGCTGGTGTAAAAATTGCAGGTGGTTTTAGAGATGGGATTAGTCCGATTCTCAGCGATGAAGAACTTGAGATGATGCATTACCATGCATCCCAAAGATGGCAAACTCGGAAAAATATTGAGCATAAGATTGGTCCTGCAAAGTATGCATTGGCAGAATATGACAAAATTAAACGAATAACATTTCCAGTTGATGAAACCCATCTCTTAATGATTACAACTGAGATCGATGCTGATCACACAAGTATCATTAAAAAAATACTTGATCTAATTCACAATTAGACAATTAATTTCTAAATATGATGTATAGTGCAACTATTCAAATCAATATGATGTAGTTTTGTGTGTAGAGATAAATACCAAATTATCATACATTACTTAGAAATGGCCGATGTAACAGTTGCAAGATTCTCTTTTGAAGGAGAGAAGTTTGAGATATTGGTAAAACCAGACCCTGCACTAGAGTACAAGCTTGGGAAGAAGAAAGATATTTCTGCAATTTTGGTTTCAGATGAAATCTACACTGATTCAGGAAAGGGAACAAAGCCTTCAACTGAAAAACTACTCAAAGCTTTCAAGACTGAAGATCAGGCAGAGATTGCTAAGATAATTATGCAGAAAGGTGATCTTAACCTTACAACTGATCAAAGACGAAAAATGATTGAAGACAAGAAAAAACAGATTGTATCATACATTGCAAAGACCTATGTCGATCCTAAAACTCACTTGCCTCATCCTCCTCTGAGAGTTGAGCAAGCAATGAAAGATGGACGAGTTTCAGTTGATCCACAAAAAAGCGTTGATGAACAAGTAAAAGATATTGTAGAAAAACTCCGTTCAATAATTGCACTAAAATCTGAAAATTTGCAATTAGAGATTATCATCCCAGCACAATATGCTTCGCAATCATATGCCGTTCTAAAATCAGTAGGTTCTCTGAAAAAAGAAGAATGGCAAAATAATGGTTCTCTAAAAGCAATACTTGAAATACCCGCTGCAGCAAGGCCAAACGTGATAGACAGATTAGGTTCTATAACCAAAGGCTCTGCTTCAGTTGAGGTAATGCAGTAATGGCAGATAGGAGAAAATACGTTATTCCAGGCGATGTTGTAACTACTGGTCCCTTTAGACCTGAACAAAATGTAATACTTGATGGCAACAAAATAATTTCTACTACTATTGGAATCTCTGAAATTTATGATGATTCAGTTCGTGTAATTCCATTAACAGGAAAATATATTCCAAAAATCAATGATCTAGTAATTGGCAAAGTAAACTCACATACATCATTGTCATGGGAGTTGGATATCAATTCATGCTATGTTGGATTTTTACCAGCACAAGATGTCTTTGGCCGTGACTTTTCAGCACATGCTGATGAACTTGCCACTAAACTAAAGACAGGAGATCTTGTAGCTGCAAGGATTGCAAACTTTGATAGAACTAGAGATCCACTGGTTTCCATCTCTGATAGAGACCTGGGAAAGATTGACTCTGGAGACTTGGTAGAAATCTCTCCAAGCAAAGTCCCACGCCTAATTGGAAAGAAAGGAAGTATGATTCAGATGATAGAGGAGGCAACTGATGCTGCAATCACAATAGGCCAAAATGGCTGGGTTGTGGTTTCATGTGAATCCCCAGAGGGATTATTAAAGGCTAAAAAAGCAATTCAGATGGTAAATGAGCAAGCACACGTTGCAAATTTGACTGATCAAGTGAAAGAAATGTTAGATAAAAAAGGTGAATCATAATGGGTGGAAGAGAAGCAACAATGGTCCTTATGGACGAAAACGGAAAACGTTGTGATGGACGTACCGTAGATGAGCCAAGAAGAATTATGATTAAAGCAGGCGGACTAAAAAACGCAGACGGTTCTGCCTATATTGAATTTGGAGACAACAAAATTCTAGTTGGTGTCTTTGGTCCAAGAGATGTTCATCCAAAACACATGTCAAACACTGACACTGGTATTTTGAGAGTTAGATATCACATGGAGCCATTCTCTGTCGGTGAGCGAAAGAATCCTGCCCCTTCAAGAAGAGAGATTGAAATCTCCAAAGTAATCAAAGAGGCACTAGAGCCTGCAGTAATGTTGGACAAATTTCCAAGAACTGCAGTTGATGTATTTATCGAAGTATTGCAAGCAGATGGTGGAACCCGTTGTGCTGCACTTACTGCTGCATCTGTTGCATTAGCTGATGCAGGAATTCCAATGAGAGATATGGTTGCAGCAATTGCCGCAGGCAAAGTTGCAGATACTGTAATTCTTGATGTAAATAATGAAGAAGACCAAGCAGGTCAAGCAGACATGCCAATTGGTTACATGCCAAACCTTGAAAAAATTACTCTATTACAATTAGACGGCGTACTTACTCCTGAAGAATACAAAAAATGTGTTCAAGTTGGAGTAGACGGTTGTAAACTTGTTTATGAATTACAAAAGAAGGCACTCAACGACAAATACTTTGGAAATAGTGGGGACTAGGAAATGACATCACATACAGTTATCGATGAATTAAAGAAAAATCAAATTATTGAACTATTAGAACAAGGAAAAAGAGTAGATGGCAGAGCACTAGATGAGCCAAGAGAAGTCACCATTCAAATAAATGCAATTCCAAAAGCAAATGGTTCTGCAAGAGTTAGACTAGGTGATACCGAAGTTGTATGTGGTGTTAAAATTCAACCAGACAGACCATTTCCTGATACTGGTGACAAAGGTCTCTTCATTTGTACTGCTGAACTATTACCACTGTCTCATCCTACAGTTGAGACAGGACCTCCAGGACCTGAGGTAATTGAATTAGCAAGAGTTGTGGATAGAGGAATTAGAGAAAGTCACATGATTGATGTATCACAATTAGTTATCGAAAAAGACAAGTCAGTCATTGGTGTTTTTGCAGACAATGTTGTTGTTGATTATGACGGAAATCTCTTTGATGCATGCTCTTATGCTGCAACTGCTGCATTACTATCATCTAAAAGCCCAAAATGGAATTGGGTTGATGACGCCCCTGCACTAGTTGAAGGAGAAGACGTACCGGTCCCAATTACTACAATTCCTGTATCAGTAACTATGGCCAAAATTGGAAAGCACATCATAGTTGATCCTAATGGTGATGAATGGGAGAGCATGGATGCAAGAATTACAATTACAAGCGACTCTGATGGAAACATCTGTGCCTTACAAAAAGGAGGTGAAGATGGATTTACAGTAGATGAAATAGTTCAATGTGGCGAAATTTCAGTTAGAGTAGGTGCAAAAATAAGAGAAAAATTAAAAGCAGCTCAGCAGGCAGGTCAATAGAATGGCAAAAGGAAAGAAATCTCTCAAAGGTCTTGGCGCAAGATACGGAATTAAGATTAGAAAAGAATACACCAAAATTCATCTTAAATTAAAAGAAAAGAGAGCATGCCCTGAATGTGGTTCAACAACATTTGGAAGAGATGCAGTTGGAATCTGGTCTTGTAAAAAATGCAGCTTTAAAGTAGCTGGAACAGCATATGATGTTAAAATTTAGTGCAAAAATCACAGTTGATGCAAAAGACAAAACAAAGGCAATTTTTGATTCTGTAAATACTGATAATGAGTTTTATCCTGAAAATCCAGTTAAAACCAAAATTAAACTAGACAAAAAAATAATAATTTCTGTAGAGTCTGAACACCTTCCTCATTTGAGGGCAAATCTCAACTCTACTCTAAGACTGATTCAGGTAAGCAACGATTCTATTGAATCGGTAAAGATATAATGAAACAAAAATTGTGATAAATCATGTCAGCAGGACAAATGCCACCATGGCTTCAAGAACAATTGATGAAACTACAACAATCTCAACAAAACCTCCAGTCAATCATGACTCAAAAACAACACCTTGAAATGGAAAAGGCAGAGACTGAAAAAGCACTTGAGGAACTCAAGAAAATTGGTGATGCTGATGCAGTATTCAAACAAGCAGGAACTGTCTTGCTAAAATCTACAAAAAAAGAACTAATTGATGAGTTGGAAGAAAAACAAGAGATGGCAAAAACACGTGCCACAGTACTAGAAAAACAAGAGACACGTGTCAAAGAAACCCTCAAAGAACAAGAAGCAAAGATCACTGAAATGATGAAGAGTGGTTCTGCAGAATCTCCAAAACCTGAAGATAATCCTAGAAAATAATCTCTGAGATATTTTTCATATAAGATATTAACAATTCTTTTCAACTATAATCTGTGAAACTAGAAAATCTTCGAATTATTGTAGATGAGAGAGAGAGAAAAAGTGGCATCCCTGAACTACTAAAATCAGTTGGCCTAAACCTTGAGATGAAGACTCTTCCAATAGGTGACTATATTGTAGCTCCTGAAACAGTTGTAGAGCGAAAAAGTATTCGTGATCTGATGGCATCAGTCTTTGATGGGAGACTGTTTGATCAATGTACTAGACTCAAGGAGCATTTTGAAAACCCTGTTGTTCTAATGGAGGGAAATGTTGATGAGATTGAAGAGATTGCAGAAAACCCCTTGATATTTTATGGTGCAATCTCAACTGTGGTACTTGATTTTAAAATTCCAGTAATCCCTACACCTAGTGCAACACATACTGCAAAATTGTTGGTATCAATGTGTTCAAGAAAGGATGCTCCAAAAGGGCCGTATCTCAAAAAAATAAAAAAATCATCTGATCTGGAACGACAACAACTATCCGTTCTTTGTAGCTTGCCTGGTGTTGGTGAGAAATTTGCTGTAAGAATGCTTGAAAAGTTTGGAACGCCATTGAAGGTTTTTGCAGCAACTACTGCTGAACTTGCTAAAGTAGAGGGACTAGGAGAATCACGAGCAAAGAAAATCAAGAAAACCCTTGACTCTAAAAGCAAACATCTAAAAAAATCAAATCAAAAAACTCTAGACTCTTAAATTATTCCAACAATAATTGGACTAAAATTGAATCTAGAGAATCAGAAGAATATATAGAAAATCAAACTAATACATTATCTAATGTCTGAAACAATTGAATCTCTGATAAAAAGCGGTCAGACATTGATGAATCTAGGAAATCCAAAAGATGCATTGATAATTTATGATAAAATTCTTGCACAAGATCCAAAACATATTCAGGCTTTGCTAAAAAAAGGACATATTCTAGGACAATTGGCTAGATACGAGCAAGCAATCATTGCATATGATGCTGTTCTTTCTCAAGAAAAACATCTCTTAGCATTACTTAACAAAGGATTGGCACACCATTATCTAGGACAAGTTGATATTGCTATAGGTTGCTATGATAAAGTCTTGAAAGAAAAACCTAACAACCCTACTACTCTTTACAACAAAGCATCATCTTTAATAAAATCTGGAAAAATTCAAGAAGGAATAAAGATCTTATCTAATGTTATCAAATTAGATTTTTCATTCAAAGAAAAAGCTAAATTTGATATTGAATTTGAAGGGATACGAAAACTTAATGAATTTAAAGAAATTACAGTTTAACACTTTAAGTTATTATTTTTACAATTTTCTGTGACTATTTTTAATGACAACACCTAATTCAATAGATAAAGACTACAAGAATAAAACTAGAGCCTTGTTCTAATTTAATATTCTTTGTTGGCTCACATCTTTCATAATTCTAATTTGTAAAGTGAATTCAAATGAAGGCAGACCTGTTTTTGAAAATGAGATAGGATACTAATATAGAACAGCTGTCTTATCACGAATTCACTAAGGCAATATTGTATCTATCCTAATTAACTACAGATTACAGTTGATTTCATTCAGATTAGAGTCATCTATCTCTTTCCTTAATAATCTCTGACCTCATACTATTACCATGAGTCAACTCATACAAATTGCAAAGAAAACAACAGACAGTTTGTCTGTGCTAAAAACTGGTGATGCCAAAAACGCTCCAAGTTTTAGCCAGGAGATTTCTACTATTGACATGCTAGGTTTGTCATGGATATTCAAAGATGAAGACGTGCTTGAGGATCTCAAGTAATCACACTTAATCAAATAGGAGGAGGTGCAAAAATATGAGTAAAATTGAAAATATAAGCAATCACAAAGATCTCTATTCTGTATGGAAAGATGGCATGGAAACATTCTATTCAAACATAGAAAAATCAGTTCCACAACTGCATCAAGCAACTACCAATCTGTTTCAGGAATATGTAAGATCATTGAGTAATGCAGCATCATCTACACTTGAAATTCAGAGAGAATTTGCAACTAAAGCAGGAATTAAATCAAATCTCCCAGAAGCATCAATTAGTTTTGTACATGATTCAGCAGAAAAGGTGAATCGTTCACTGGATGTTCAAAGCAAGATGTCTGTTGTATCAATTGATGCAATGAAGCAAAACATCAAGACATGGAATGAGAATTCAAGTACTTTTGTCAACATTCACAAAGGCATGGTTGATTCTTTAATTTCCCCATTTAATCAAAAAGTATAGTGGAGTATTTTCTCCATTTTTTTTATTTTTAAATTAATTTGAAACTCTATTCTTTGAGTAGTTTTCTTTTTAGTGGGGTTGCACACATTGGACATTCTTTTCCTGTAGTGTGATTAGTTTTGCATCCAGGGCAGTAGTGTACCCACTTTCCAACATCTCTAATTCCCTGAGTCATGATAGGTGATATTTTCAACCCTAAATTTTTTGCAACATTAGATATGGCAAAGTCATCGCTGATTATCTCGCCATTCAAATCAATACATAATGCAATGACTGACAAGTCTTGTTTTGATAGTTGTGGATAATCTCCTGTATTTTTTGCAGCACTGGTAGCAGCTTTTGTAGATGCTTCGTCAGGCTCTCTTATTTTTAGTCTGTTTGTTTCAAGTAATGTCCCCAAGGCATCATGATTTTTCTTTATGTGTTTTATCTCATCATAAACTAGTGGTGTAGTATAACAATCACTAGATGATCTAAATGGAACACCTGCATAAAATGCACTAGCATCTAAAATTCTAAAATCCAAGCTTACTCATTTGTCTTAATCCACGTTTTTTCAATCTAACAAATACTGCGGGCTTTTTGTATTTCTTGATAGTTATTGTCTCTTCAAACCCTGCAGATTTGACTACTTGTGCATCCATTACAATGTTGCAATCATGAGAGCTAATGATCTCAATCTTTTCGTCTGGTACAACAATTGATTCCAATCTATACACTGGTGCCACTGGAGTAATTATCAAAACATCTAAACTCTCATGCAAAATTGGTCCTCCCAATGAAAAAGAGTGTCCAGTAGAACCGCTTGGAGTTGCAACAATTACTCCATCCATCTTTTGTTTTACAGTATCATTTTGGAATTTTATTTCAATTTCGGCAGTTTTTGTCAGATTTGTTCTACTGATGTATATTTCATTGAGTGCAGGTGGAAACTCTTTTCCTCCGCAAGATGCAGTAACTCTAGTTCTTTTATCTAAGAAAAATTTGTCTTTTTGAATTTGGTTTAGTGCATTATCTATCTCGTCTATTGTAATCTCAGCTAGAATCCCTCTGTTTCCCCCTACATTGATTGTCAAAATTGGTGTCTCATTTTCCAGGTTTCTAAAAACACGTAATGTCGTTCCATCCCCCCCAAGTGTTATGACTAGATCAAGTTTGATCTTTTTTAATTCCTCAAGGGACTCGATTGTTTTTGCACCTTGAACTTGAATAGGTGAAATTGTGTATACTTTGGATTTTTTTGCCAATAATTTTCTTGTAACATTTATTGCAGCTTTCTCAGAATCCTTGTTCCCTACTTTACTTACCACTGCAACGTTTTGTAGTTTCAACCAGTTTTCTAAAAATTGCATTTACTTAAAAATGATATTTTTTCCATTACTAGGAAAAACAAATAAGTATGAAAAACATCTAGACTAACACATGAGTTACGCACATCCAGAAGTTTTAGTTGATACAGAATGGGTTTCACAAAATCCTCCAAATGAAAATAGAAAATTAGTTGAAGTCGATTATGATCCCGTAAATGGATATCAAAAAGGTCACATTAATGGAGCCAGTCTAATCTGGTGGAAACGCGACATTAATGATCCTGTTACAAGAGACATTATCTCCAAAAAGAAATTTGAAGAACTAATGGCAAAAAACGGAATTACTGAAAACACCGAAGTAATTCTTTATGGTGATTTTAACAATTGGTTTGCAGCATTTGTTTTTTGGGTTTTTAAAATCTATGGACATGAAAATCTAAAGATTATGAATGGTGGCAGAAAAAAGTGGGAGCTAGAAAATAGAGAATACACAACTGAAGAACCACAATTTGCATCTGTTGCATACAAGGCACAACCGCCAGATGAGGGACTACGTGCATATCTATTTGATGTAAGTCGTGCACTTGGAAAAGAAGATACAGTCATGGTTGATGTTAGATCTCCTGCAGAATTTTCAGGAGAGATTACTGCACCACCAGAGTATCCAATGGAGCATGCGCAAAGAGGCGGCCACATTCCAAATGCAAATAATATTCCATGGGCAACTGCAGTCAATGATGCTGATGGAACTTTCAAGGCAGTTGAAGAACTAAGAAAAAACTATGAACCAAAGGGAGTTACACCTGACAAAGATGTAATTTGTTATTGTAGAATTGGAGAGCGTTCTTCACATAGCTGGTTTGTTCTAAAATACCTACTTGGTTATCCAAAGGTTCGAAACTATGATGGTTCTTGGACTGAATGGGGAAACATGATAGGAAATCCAGTGGAAAAATAAATTGCTGTTAGACCTTCCTGTTCTAAAGAAAGGATCTTTTTATTTTATCAAAGATTCTGAAACTGATCTTGTCATAGAAGACAAGACAAAGAGAGGACTAGATGTAAAGGAGACATCTGTTGATGAAAAACTCAATGTCAAGGCTGACAAAGGAATGATTCATGATATGGATGGAATTGGTCATTGGGTTCCAATTAGGTGGTATTTCCCAAAGGATTCTTACGATCTTTCTGCTGTTTTGGTGCATGCTGAAGCAATGGAGAAAAAATACACTGAACTAAGAGAACTTACTTGCCCTGACGATGACGACTGATAACCTTTTTAAATAAAATCGATTCACAAGACTCAGATGTCATTACTCCTCAAAGATCGAGTTTGGTCTATGGAAGCACCTACTGCAAAACGTGGTGTATATCCTTTGCATGGATTCAAACTGGGACTATACAGATTACCCATTAATTTAGAGGATCCTAATGAGATTAAATCCGTTCATGATGGTCTCAAAAAAGCATTTGAGATGGACAAGTATGCCGATAGAGTTTTTGCAACATATCGTTGGACTGAAAAAAACATGGATGATCCTGATGCAAAAGGATACGAAGAAGTAGAGTTATCTGTAACAGTTGAAATTGTTACTGGCGAAGTAGTTGATATTATTTATCAGATTTTCCCAATTGAAAAATTTGGAGATCCTAACTGGGTCAAAGATTACAGAAAGAAGGCAGACCATTTTGCAAAAATGGTAATTGATACTATTCTAAGAAACACAATCTTGGCAGACAAGATGATTTCTTATTTTGTAAAGACAGAAAAAATATCTGAAGTTGCAGCAATTCAAAAACTCGAAGACCTTACTCCACTAGCAAAGATTGTCCTTGGTGCAAAACCAAAACCAGTTGAAGCTACTGAAGAAGAAGTAGAAGATGATGATGGTGATATAGAAATTCCAGATGGTGCAAAACCTGGACCAATTGATGTTGAATTCAAACAAAAGATGAAAACATCTGCTCCTTATGAGGCACCTGAACATACTATCAAGACTTGGGGCAGAAAGGGCTCAAGCAATGCAATCTTGGGCGTTTGGGGAGAGTTTGTGTCAGTTGACTATGATATCTGTGTTGCAGATGGTGGATGTATCGAAGCATGCCCAGTAGGTGTGTATGAGTGGTTTGACACTCCAGGAAATCCTGCATCTGAAAAGAAACCACTAATGTCAAAAGAACCTGATTGTATCTTTTGTCTTGCATGTGAGGGAGTTTGTCCACCCCAGGCAATCAAGATCTTCGAACAGAAATAATCAAAGTTTTTTGCAAGTATAAATAATGAATAGTGATTCTGAGAGCTAGGGAATATGGCATTCAACCCTTTCACGCAATTGGTTTTTGATCTATTTATCATATCTGCTATTATTATTACTGCATACACTTGCAATTTTTACTATCTGGCGTTTCTCTCAAGAAAGAGAAAGGATTTACTGCAGACTGCCGAGTTGGGTACCCCTTCAATTACAATACAATTGCCAATATACAATGAAAAATATGTTGCAAAAAGACTAGTTGACTCTGTATGTAATCTGGATTATCCTCAAGACAAAATGAGGATAATGGTATTAGATGATTCAGATGATGATACTGTGGAACTTTTAGCAGACACTGTTGATGACTACAAAAAGAAAGGATTTCAAATTGAACACGTAAGACGTGGAACCCGAGACGGATACAAGGCAGGTGCACTAAAGCATGCAATGAAGTCAACTGACACTGAACTTGTAGCAATCTTTGATGCTGACTTTATTCCACCAACATGGTTTCTAAAACGTGCCATTCCTCACTTTTCAAACTCAAAAATTGGGCTAGTCCAATGTAGATGGGGCCATGTCAATGAAAATTATTCTGCAATAACTCAAGCACAAGCCCTGAGTCTTGACTTTCATTTTCTAATTGAACAAAAGGCAAAAAGCAACTCTCATCTTTTCATGAACTTTAATGGTACTGCTGGAATCTGGAAACGTGATTGTATAGAAGATGCTGGAGGATGGCATACTGCTACATTGGTTGAAGACCTTGATCTTAGTTATCGTGCCCAAATGAAGGGATGGAAATGTGTCTTTCTGCCAGACATTGTAGTTGATGCAGAGTTGCCAGTTCAAATGAATGCTGCAAAAAGGCAGCAATTCCGTTGGGCAAAGGGCTCAATACAGTGTGCAATAAAATTACTTACTGACATTGCAATAAAACGTAAAGTTGCAATTGAAGCCAAGATTCAGGCATTCATCCAACTTACTCGTCATGTTGTTTATCCACTAATGTTGATTCAGTTTTTGGCACTGCCTATTTTGTTAGCAGGACAAGTTAATCTCTATGTGATTAGCTTTCTTCCTGCAATAACAATTGCAACATATCTTGCAATGGGTCCTGGTGCATACATTATGATTATACAAAGCATGTATCACAAGTCGTGGAAATCAAAGGCAAAGATACTTCCTACATTGCTAGTCTATAATGCTGGAATGTCTGTGAACAATACTGTTGCAGTATTTGATGCAGTACTTGGCAAAAAGAACGAATTTCTTAGAACTCCAAAATATGGCGTCCTTAAGACAAAAGATGATTGGAAAAGCAACGCATACAACTTGCCTTTCTCACAAGTGACTCTTCTTGAGATCTTCTTTGGAATTTATGGTATGTTGGGCATCTTTGTTTCAATATTTTCAAACAACCCTATCTTTGTTCCAATTATTGCCCTGCAAACAATTGGATTCTTCTATATTGCTTACCTGAGCCTGTCACACACTCGATTTAAAAGAAATAAATCAAGTGTTTCCCGTGTAATGACCAAGAAAGAGAAGATGGCAAATAGAGTTTACAAACTTTCCATGGTTGGAATTGTTGGAATAATTGTTTTTGGTGGATTCATGGCAATCTACGGGTATAGTGTTGACATTTATCCACTTGATAGAATAAGGGGCAACCTTGATGGAATTATTGGTTCATCTGATCCTGCTGCAATTCGCACTCATTTGGTGGCAATTCAGGCAGACATGGATACTATTATGGCAAATGATCTAATCCCTGAAAAAACTAATGCTGATGGTGAACTAATATCTAAAAACCCTGTTTGGCTATTTTCAACTGAATCTACAAACTTTGTTAGAATTCAAGATAATCTTGACACAATGCTTGCAAGCGTTGATAAAATATCTACAGTTCCAAAGGATAGTTCTGCATATCATACTGGAATGATGGATGTAAGTGATAGAGCTCTTCTTATCAAAACTAACATCATGGATGCAACCCCATACATGTATGTCAGTGTTGCAAATATGGTATTTGCAACAGTCTGGATTGCTGCACTGTTAGGAATCTTTGCAGCACTAAAAAGAAAGAAAGAGCAACTCAAACAAGTAGACGAATCTGGAATCTAAGAAATATTTAGATCCTTTCTAATCTCATCAACTGCTCTGATTCCGTAAATATCTCTAATCTGTTGAACTCTAACTGCTTCTTTTAACAAGTCACGTCCAATGGCATTTGTCAAAATTGAATAAACGTCACTGAATCGAATCTCCCACTTATCTGCACAATCTAGGATTTTACTTACTGCCCATTGTCTGACTTCATGTGGTAGGGGAATCTTTTCACCTGACTCTATTGAAATTCTGTCAAACAGATTTACAATGTCTGCAGTTTGGGCTGCCATCTTTTCAAGATCCTTTACATCCCCATACTTTGATTCTGCATTCATTCTGATATTTGATTGATACTCTGATAGCTTCAACAATGCCATCATCTCCTTTGAGGAATCATCTGAGGCCTTACTTGTAACATTTCTAACTGATTGCATCTCTTCAAACAATTTTTCAGTCTTTTTGTGAAATTCTATAGTAGATGCATCTTGTCTTTTTAGCATCTCTGATGCAGATGAGATTTTTTGCTCAATGCTGTTTGTCTTATCAAAGACGTTTTGCTTGAAATCTGAGAGATCCTCTTGTACTGATTTGAGGCCTTCACCTACAAATGCAGTAGAGTCTGCTCTATGGGACAGGGTTCCAATCTCTGTCTCAATCTTGTCAATCTTGCCTGTTAACTCTTTAATTGATTCTAGACTTACATTGTCTGCTGAGCTGGCCTTGGCAGAAACTGTTTCAAATTGTTGCTTTAGACCTTCGATAACTCCGCCTAGAGAGTCAATCTTTGATGCCTTTGCTGAAATTGCATCAATTGTTACTTTGATTGCATCTAGTTCTGAATTTAGGTTTGAATTATCTGATACTCCTTCAGTAATTTTTGAGAGCTCTTGTTTTAGACTTTCAATAATTTGAGCGCCTGTTTCAAGCTTTTGTGTTTTTCCTGAAATCTCTTCAATGTTGTTTTTTAGTTTATCAATTTCTGCACCAACTTCTAAAAATGAATCAGTCTTTCCTGATACTTTTCTAAGATCATCTCTTACCTCGTCGATTCTTTGTGCAATCTTGATTATCATTTGAGAGTTATTTCTAATGGAGTTCATACTCTCTTCTACTTGCTGAGTAATTTCTTGAGTTTTTGTTGATTTTTGTAATTCTGTAATTCTGTTAATCTCTTCTTGCAATTTTGCAGTTTGATTGTTAATTTTGTTTACCAGATTAGATTGTGTCCTAACTTGATTCAATCCTGCATATAGCTTTTGTGTGTCATCTTCAATAATGTTGATCTGCTTTGATTGTTTCTGGATATGTTCTAGTGCTGTCGTTAGAGAATCAATCATTCCTTTCATGGACACTAGAACTTTTTGGTTTTCACCAAAAATTTTTGACATTGCTTTGATCTCTTTTTGTAATGCTTTGTTGGTGTCTGAGACTGTTGCTACTTTTTTTAGTAAAACAGATGGACTTGGTTCTCTTTTTACAGTTTTTTTTGTCTTGCTTGGGGTCTTTTTCTTTGTAGTTTTTGCAGCCATATCACTTGAATTGAAAATTTAACGATAAAAAAGTTAGGTCTAAAATAAAAAATGTAAAGAGTTACTTGTTTACAACTTCTGGTTCGTGTAGTAACTCATGAAAGGTCTTTTCGGCCAGTCCGTTTGCTGTCTCGATAAAACCTCTTGTACAATATTCACATTGAATCATATAGTACGGTATGGTACCGTACTATTAATATCAAGGTAATGACAACGTAACCAATTATGCAGTCAGATACCCCAGGTCATATCTCTACATTTGATTCAGTTGACCTAATCATCACTCTGCATTTTGACAATGACTATTGGAAATAAAGAGGTTAAACATTATGAAATTTTTTTTGAGCCTGTATTCAATCATGAGATGTTTTTCTAATTTTATTTTCAACTTTTTAATCCGTAATCATTTTTAAACAAATTTGTTAAGTGAAAACATGCAAGATATTCCACTACAGCTAAATCCTAGTGGAATTCAAAGCTCATTTAACAATACTGTTACTACTCTAATTGAACAGATTACCCCTGAGCTACCCCACACTTCATTTGTTACAGACTTGGCATTTATCATGATTATTGGGGCAGTTGTAACTCTTGCATTTTTTAAAATCAAACAGCCACTAATTATTGGATATCTTTTTGCAGGAATGCTGATTGGACCCCTGTCTCCATTTTGGTCTTGGGTGTTGCCAGAAGGTGGACCATCTTCAGATGTTTTAGAAGGCGTAGGAATACTGTCTGATATTTCTGCGTTGAATCTTTTTGCTGAGATTGGCGTGATTTTGCTTCTATTTGTAATTGGAATTGAATTCCCATATGCAAAAATTAGAAGCATAGGGCGTGTTGCAGTTGGAGTTGGTACAATTGGATTGTTCTCAACTTTAGGTGCTTTGTTTTACACAGCTACTGCTCTTGGTATGGAATTTATGGATGCATTGTTCATCGCAGCTGCCTTATCAATATCCAGTACTGCGATTATTGTAAAAATTTTAGAAGATATGGGGAAGATCAAAAGAGAATCTTCTATACTTGTTTTAGGAATATTGATTGTAGAAGACGTCATTGCAGTTATCTTGATTTCATCACTGCAGTCAATTGCACTAGTTGGTAGTGTGTCCATTGAATCCATAATTGTAGTTGTTCTAGTTGCAACTGGATTAATTGTTGGAACATTTACTGTTGGAACTCGCGTAATTCCTCCACTAATTGATAGAGTTGCAGCAGCAGAGCATCGTGAAATTCTGCTGCTTAGTGTTCTTGGTGTCTGCTTTGGTTATGCCCTATTTGCAAATATTGTGGGTCTCTCAGTTGCAATTGGTGCCTTTTTGGCAGGTGTATTGGTAGCTGAATCAAAATCTGCTGAAGTTGCAAAACTTCTTTCTAGTCCAATTAAAGACATGTTTGTTGCAATCTTCTTTATCTCAGTTGGTGCATTGATGGATGTCTCTCAAATTGAAAATTACATTTGGGTAGCTATTGCTTTGATTGCAGTTGCAACAGGTATGAAGTTTGGAGGAAATATGATTGGAAACATTCTGTTTAGGCAACGACGTGGAAAATCACTACGTTCTGCATTTACTTTGGCTGCCCCTAGAGGAGAATTTTCAATTGTAATCGTAAAGGCTGGCGTAGATATTGGTGCAGTTAGTGCTTTCTTGTTCCCTCTTGTTGGTATTATCTCAATTATCACTGCATTTCTTTCACCCTTCTTGGTAAAAGCCGGAGATAAAATAGTCCCCAAATTAGAAAAAGACAATGTCTGATGAACTAAAACGAATGCTAGAACAAGTACATGGTGGCATTACCACTTTTGATTTTGAAGGAAAGGAGACGCCCTGCATTGTTATTGATGCAAAAAAATATGGTGATATTAGAGCCAAAACTGAGGGACAACCATTTTCTGTAAACACTGATCTTAACATTCTGCAAGACAGATTGGGAAATGTTTTTGTTGAAATTGTTTTGACTTTTTCAATTGGAAATATATCTGAAAGATTTCTCGTCAATGCAAAAACTGACTTGAAGTTTTTTGAAGCACTAGCAAATACCTCGATGCTTGTATTGAATTCTCCTGAATCTCAATACGGAAAGGATAATGTAATTGCGATTCAACTTCCACGTCCAGAAAAAGCTCATGATGCATTGGAAATCATAAAAACTGCTTTAATTCCTAAAAACCAATAAGTGGTGCAGTTACCGGGATTTGAACCCGGGTCACGTACTTGGCAAGCACGAGTACTAACCAGACTGTACTATAACTGCAACAAATCTAGAGGCTGAATTTGGATATTAAACTGTTTTTAACTATTTTAATGAAGAATCATTATGGATGAAATTCTTCTAAAAAAGATTAATGAAAAAATTCAAGAATCAATCTCCAACAAAGATGAAATCAAACAATTGATTTCAATGTTGTCTGAAATTGATAATTCTAAATCCTTTGCTTTGGGTATTGTTGTTGGCAGAATCTATAATGCATTTTATTATCAATCAAAACGAATCTTGAATCGAGAACCTACCAAAGTTGAATTTGAAGAATTTTTAGAGTTTATTAAAAACAGAAAATCTGATTTGGAAAATCTATGGTGATGGTTTATTCCAATCTAAAACTTTGATTGTTGGTGTTCCTGGTAGTTTCACACATGCGCTTTTGAGTGCCTTTTTTGCTGCTGTCAGATGCGCATCGCCATTGACATAAAGCTCCATGATACATTGACCTTCTTTTACTCTTGCACCTAAGCTGGTGGCTTTTCCCCATGCTCTTCTCATTCCTTCTGAAATTCTATCTGCACCTGCAGTTGCAATCTGTTTATTCTCTCTTAGCATGTTATGTGGGTAAATTCTGAGTCTGGAATAGTATCCTGATTCTCCAGTTGTTTTTTCTAGTGTCTTGTTTGCTGCTAGCCTTGTTGACTCTATTGCCATGTGTCTTAACTGCATCTTCTCATTGATGCATAATTGTACACAGTATTGGTATGTACCTCTTTTTCCACCTTGAAATTTTGCAATTTTGATTTGTGGTTTACCTTTGATGTACTTTTTTCTGGTAAAGACCTGACCATTTCCTTCTCTATAATTGGCACCATGCATGATATGATAAAGCCATGAATGCCCATATTTTAACGGTTAGAAGAGATTTGTTCGTGTTTTCCAATGCTTATATGGAAATCATTTGGTTTTATTTTCGTCATGGAAGATACTCCTTTAGTCAAAGGCATTTTGGTTTCAGATCAAGCCTGCATCTCTGATGGAGATATGGTTCATGAACTTGAACTAAAAGGGTATGGGGAAATTGAAAAAGAGAAATTATTTCTAAAACAATTTGAGACACTATACCTGTTATACACAAGCAAACTGATTCTAAAGAAAGGAAAAAAACAAATCGATTTTGATTCTTTTATGAATATCTGTCAAAAGACTGACTCTGAAATTCTTACAAAGTTTTTGATTTATCGGGATCTCCGGAACAGAGGTTATGTTGTAAAGGATGGGTTTGGATTTGGCTCTGATTTTAGAGTCTATGAGAGAGGACACTTTGGTGAAAAGGGGGCAAAATTTTTGATATTTGGACTAAATGAAGGACAACAAGAGAAGATGGGACATCTCCAAAAAAAGATTCAAGAAATAACACAAATGGGAAAAGAGCCAATAATTGCAGTAATTGAGAGACGTGGCGAAGTAATCTATTAC